>JAXHTF010000032.1 GCA_034211275.1 Acidobacteriota bacterium | reverse complement strand
CCCGGCTCTGGGCCAGCCGCTTCGTCTCGCCCCGGCAGCATGGGGAAGTCTGGGAGGTGGATACTTCCTCCATGAGCCTGTTGCGCACCCTGCGGCTGCCCAAATTCGGCGGCGAGGCCCATCGCGACACCACTGCCTCCGGCCGCGGTGTGGCCAATTATCTGGCGGGGCTGGCGCCGGCTCCGGATGGCCAGAGCCTTTGGGTCGCCGCCAACAAGCCCAACGCCGAGCGCGGCGTCTTCTTCGCCGAGGATCTGGACGAGGACAACAGCGTGCGCAATATCGCGGCGCAGCTGGATCTGGGGAGTGGGGAGCTCGCCCAGGCCATCGATCTGGACAACAGCGACTCGGCCTCGTCGGCGGCCTATTCACCGCTGGGGGACTACCTCTTCGTCACCCTCCAGGGCAACGACGAAGTGGTGGTGCTAGACGCCCTAGTCTTCGATCAGGCCACCGGATTGGGCAGCCTGGTGACCCGCCTCGGTGTTGGCTCGGCACCCCAGGGACTGTGCGTCGACGACTCCACGGATCGGGTCTTCGTCAAGGATTTCCTCTCCCGCACCCTCACCGTGCTCGAAGCTCAGGGGTTGTTCGAGGACGGCAACAAGGTGCTGCCATCGACCACCGTGGCGACGGTGGCGGCGGAGCGGCTGAGCCCCGAGCTTCTGCTGGGCAAGCAGATCTTCTACAACGCCAGCGATCCGCGGATGAGCGGTGAGGGCTACCTCTCCTGCGCCAGCTGCCACGTGGACGGCGGGCAGGACGGCCGGGTCTGGGACTTCACCGGCCGCGGCGAGGGCTTCCGCAACACCACCAGTCTTCGGGGCCGCGCCGGCATGGGCCACGGCAATGTGCATTGGAGTGCCAACTTCGACGAGATCCAGGACTTCGAGAACGACGTCCGCGGTGCCTTCGGTGGCTCCGGCTTCCTCGACGACGGTGATTTCGCCGCTACCGCCGATCCTTTGGGGAGCCCCAAGGCGGGCCTCGACCCGGACCTCGACGCCCTGGCTGCCTACGTCGCGTCTCTGGGGCGGGAGACCGTGCCCCGGAGTCCCCACCGCACCAGCTTCGGGACCATGACTCCGGAGGCGGGGCAGGGCCGCCTGCTGTTCTCCAGCCTCGGTTGTGGCGGCTGTCACAGCGGCTCCGAGCTCACCGACAGCACCCTCGGAACGCCCACCCTCCACGACGTCGGCACCCTCCGCACCAGCTCCGGTGGCCGCCTCGGCGGTCCGCTGCCAGGCATCGACACCCCGACCCTGCTGGGCGTCTGGGCGACCCCGCCCTACTTCCACGACGGCTCGGCGCCGCAGCTGGAGGATGTCTTCCACCGTGCCGGCGGCGAGATTCTCCAGGCGGAGGATGCCCAGCTCAGCGGCGGCGCGTCCGCCACCACCCAATACGTCGACCTCAACAACGACGACACGGTCCACGGCCAGGCCTTCGCCAGCCTCAACCAAGCCGGCGGCACCCTCACCTTCACCGGCATCGACGGCGGTGCCGGCGGGCTCGGCGCTCTGGAGTTCCGTTACAGCCTGGGGTACGCCCCGCGCACGCTGACGGCCCGCCTCAACGGCGTCGAGCACTCCATCCTGCTGACACCGACGGACAACGACCCCCAATGGCGCCAGACCTATTGGGATCCCGCCCGCATCGAGAACGTGACCTTCAACCCCGGCAGCGCCAACACCCTCGAGGTGACGACCCCGGACGCCAACCCCCTCTTCGGTCTCGACGACGTGGTCCTCACCACCCCCATCGAGAACACCGCCGCCAGCCCCCACCGCGTCGCCCTCACCCTCACCCCCACCGAGCAACAAGCCCTAGCCGCCTACCTCCGCCAACTCGACGGCCGCCCCGAGAGCACCGCCTCGCAAATCATCTTCGTGGACAACTTCGAGGCAGGGAATACCTCGGCGTGGACGCGGGTGGTGGGGCCTTGACAGCCCAGGTCACGAGTGTGGGGCCCAGAGTCTCTCCGGGCCGATGGGGTGCTAGGCGAGCATCAACGATCCGACCAACCTGATGCACAAGAAAGAGCCTTTCGGCCGCAAGCTCACCGCCGTGCAGTGCAGGAGGATCCAGGAGACCTTGGGTAGCTATTCGGGATAGCTGGACGGCCTCGACGGATCTTCGGGTGAGGGGGTAGTCCTCAAAGAGGCTGCGAGGGAAAATGGGCTCTCAGGACCGTCTCAAACGATGTATTGAGCCTTTCAGCCAGTGCGGTGGAGCGTCCTCCGTCGGTGGGAGAGTGCTCTTGAATTCTTGACTGGAGGCTCCATGTCCACCGAAGAATCCGTTCCCCCAGCGTCCTCGTCCCCGGGGCGCTGCTGCGACCTGGTGATGAAGGGTGGCGTGACCAGCGGCATCCTCTACCCGCCGGCCATCGCCCGCATCGCCCGGGATTTTCATCTGGTGGGGATCGGCGGGACCTCCGCCGGTGCCATCGCCGGCTGCCTGGCTGCCGCAGCGGAGTATCGCCGCCGAACCACCGGTTCGATGGTGGGCTTCGAGCTGCTGGAGAAGATTCCTCAGGAGCTCTCCGGTGAGAATCTCGCGGCGCTCTTCCGGCCGGACAAGGAGACCCAGCACCTCTTCGGCTTCATCACCCAGGCGTCCCAGCTAAAGAACGCCGGGTGGCTGCGGCGCCTGTGGTGGAAGGCGCGGCTGGTGTGGAAGGCCTTGTGGCACAAGCGGGTCTTGCGGCCCGTGCGGGACAACGGCTTCGGACTGTGTTCCGGCATGGCCCAGGGCTATCGCCGCCGGGAAGGGGACGTGCCTGCCCTCACCGAGTGGCTGGCGGACAAGCTGGACGAGATCGCCGGCAAGGAGGACGGCAGCCCCCTCACGTTCGGTGATCTCCACGGCGCGCCGGTGCCGGAGGTGCTGCAGTCCTGCGTCACCGAGGACTTTCGCTCCATCGACTTCCGCGCCGTCACCACCTGCGTTTCCTTCGGCCGGCCCTACCTGCTGCCCTTCGACACCGGTCTCTTCGCCTTCGACATCGAGGAATGGCGCGGACTCTTCCCGCGCCGCATCGTGGATCACCTGGAGCGTCGTGCCGGCGAAGTGGCTACCGAAACCCGCCGGCAGGACAACAAACTCCCCCTGCCCGGAGCCCGTGACCTGCCGGTGGTGGTGGCGGCGCGCATGAGCCTCAGCTTTCCGGTGCTCTTCTCCATGGTTCCCCTCTATGCCACGAATTACGAAAAGCCCGAGAAGGACCGCTCTCTGGAAAAGGTCTGGTTCAGCGACGGCGGCATCACCAGCAACCTCCCGATCCATTGCTTTGACGCCCTCTACCCCCGCTGGCCCACCCTCGGCATCAACCTCCAATACACCGGTGCCGAAGGTGTTCCGGCGCGGGCCGGTGCCCGCGAGAACTTGCTCTACATGATCCAGCGCCGCAGTGACGGCAGCCGCGATCTGTGGCATCTCTTCGACGGCCAGGGTTCGAGCTTGAAAGATCTGGTGGGCTTCCTCGGTGCCGTCTTCCGTAGTGCTCAGGTGTGGCACGACAACGGCTACCTCAAACTGCCGGCCTTCAAGGATCGGGTAGTGGAGATCTGGCTGCGGCCGGAGGAGGGAGGTCTGAACTTGAAGATGCCCGAGAAGGTGGTCCAAAGGCTGGTCCGCCGCGGCACCGCCGCCGCCGAGATGCTCTGCCAACGCTTTGCCGACCCCCAGCGCACCGACGACCTCTCCTGGCGCATGCACCGCTGGGCCCGCCTGCGTACCGGCCTCGAAGCCTTGGCGGAAGCCCTCCAACACTTCGACCACAACGCCCGCCATCCTCTCGGCGACGACGAGTCGCTCCTCGACTTGCTGGCCCAAGGCAGGACGGTGCCCTACGTGGGCTTCTCCTCCGACGCCGCCGTCACCCGTGCTCACAGCGCGGTGGAAGAGCTCCTCGACTGGATTCAACGCCTCGACCCCACCTCCGACTCCGAAACCCACACCCCCTCCCACCCCTTCGAAGGCGGTCCCCGGCCGCGGGTGGAGATGGCGGTAAGGCCGCGGATGTAGGGGGGGAAGGAGTGGGGGGATTCTCGCCGGGACAAGAGTCTCGGCGTCCCGAACCGGGCTCCGGCCGGCGCTACGGAGTGCAGCTCTGACGGAGGCGCTCGACCTCGGCTTCGAGCTTGGCGAGGAGCTGCTGTGCGCGGTCTCGCTCCGCTCCTCCCTGGGCGTTGAGGTGCCGGAGCCTCTTCAGCTCCGCCTCCAAGCCGAGTAGCCGCTCCAGGAGCTCCGGTTCTTGCTCGATGTTGGCGATGGGGAAGCCGTGGGAGCGGAGGCGGGTCTGCAAGTGCCACCGGCGGAAGGCTTCGTGCTTGCTGTGGCGGTCCCGCGCTTCCAGCACGCCGGGCCGGATCTTGCGCAGCCAATCCATCAGGCGCTGCATGTGGGGACTCTTTTCCGCCGAGGGCAGGCGACGGACGAAGTTGTACTCCTCACCGTTCTTGCGCAGCCACTCCAGCCACTGAACGACCTCTGCCTCCGGCACCCCATCCTGAATCAGGATCTCCCCCAGCAGATAGTGCTCGTGAGCGAGGGTGGTGTTGCACACCGCCGGGTTGTCGGTGTTGACAGAAACCCGCACCCCGCGAGACAGGCGCTTTTCCTTGTCCAGCGTCAGGTTGAAGATGTGGTGCTGGCCGTAGCTCGCCATGGGGCCGATGATGCGGTTGGAGGAGGGATTGGCCTCGACAACGAGCTCGCTCTCGTGGATCAGGCCCTTCATCTTTTCCTCGACTCGCTGGCAGAGGGCCAGCCATTTGTTCTTTTGCGCCTTCATGTCCACGACCAAAGGCACCCTCCCGCGCTTGCGAACCTGGGGATCGATCCAATAGCTGGCCAGGAGAAGGAAAGCGTTGCGGGATCCGACTTGCCGGGAAACGTGACGGCGGACCTTGTCCTGGATCTCATGCCACCTTCGGCTTTCTTCGCAGAAAGTACCCAAGGGACGCATCTTGAGCTCGCCGTGTAGGAGCTGGTTGATGTCGATGGAGTAGGGATCTAGTTGTCGAAGCATCCAGGCGTCCCACAAGGCCAGGGGAGACCAATCCCAGTCCAGCAGGCCTCGTCGAGGAGGCTCTTCCTGCTTCTTTTCCGTGCGTCTGCGGTCCAGGTCGAGAGGATCGTATTTACCGGCCAGGGCGGGGCTGTAGATCTCCCAGCTCAGGCGCTGGATCCGATCCTCCAGCTCCAGCTCACCGACCAAGTTGTCTCCCGGTCCCAGGAAGTGATGGACCCAGACCAGAGTGTCGAGCCATTCAAGGCTGGGGAGAATGGCCTGATAGCCGTTGTGCTTCAGCCAGGCTTCGGGATCCAGGGCAAGGGCCGTGCCGTGCCCGAGGCGGTCGCCGGGACGAGGACTGAGAAACTCCACGACCTCGTGGATGGCGCGGAGGCCGGAGAGCAAGTGCCGGAAGTCCTCACCGACATGGTAGGTCATGCCCAGCTGGCGGCGGTTCGCCAGCTGATGGATGGACTCTCGCAGGTCGTAGTAGGGCGAGTAGCGCTGGCGCATGCCGGTCATGGAGATGGGGTATTCCCGCAGGAATCGGAACACCGGTGCGAAGACCTCCGGCGGGGTCTCCAGCTCGAGATTGCACGCGTCGATCCCGACGACGAAGGGGCTCACCGGGGTCGGTCTGCGGAGCAGGCGGTAGAGACTCATGGCCTCGGCTCGCAGCCTTCGGCGTCGTAGGCCCCAGCGCAGACGGGGAATGGGCGGCCTTATCTCGCTTGAAAAGCTGCGATCTTCTACGCTCTCTTTCTCTTTCTTGAAGTGAACGACGAGGCCGAACTGTTGAATGCGGCGATCTCCTGGACGGGCATAGGCGAGGATCCAAGGCACCAAGTCCTGCGGCGCGCCAGGAGGACCTACTCTTCCCTCTAGTACACGGAGTCCACGCCAGCGACGAAGACGCTCGAAAACCAGCTCGGCTTCCTGTTGATCGGTGACGCCGGCCAGGCGTCGCTGAGAGGAACCATAGTAAGTACGGAAGTGCTGGAGCCCGGTGGTCTGGCCCTGCTGGGTAGCCAGTTGCCAATGATGGGTACGGCAGACGATGTAGCGGAAGAGAGCAGAGTGCAGAAACCGCCGTCGCGGGTCGGGTGTGGGCGCCTCCTCGACTCCCTCGGGAAGAAGACTGGAGAGCTGAACGAGCCGCAAGTGAGACGCGAGGTGGAGCCGATGCACATAGTGGTGGCGTTGCTTCGGCCCTTCGGGAATGTTGCCTGGAAGGCTCCGCTGGTACTGAAGATGGACGAGTCGATACCAGGTCGGGCTAATCCAGCGGAGAAGAAAGCGAAACTCGGGGGCTAGGTTCTGAGAAAGCAGAGAAGTCTCAGTGGAGTTCTCGCCGTTCATGACCGCGTAGCGTATTTCTTCGTCCAATTGGCGGGCGATCTCACGCTCTTCCGCAACACTACGAGCAAAGTAGATGCGGTCCATGAGCCGCAAGAGGCGTTCGGCGCGCGCAGCGAAGCGGTGGGATCGCCGTTTAGGAAGGGGAGCCAGGGATAGTAACAATGCGATGGCCAGAATGCGGCCTGCTGAGAGATTGAGTAAGAGGAGCCGGCTCTCTTCCTCCGACCTACCGCGGATGTTGGTGCTCGAGAGTGGCCGGAGTAGGTTGTCCGCCCAGGTCTCCTCGGCGCTCATCACCGACTTGAGATGAAGATGACTTTCGCTGAGACCCCGCCGGACCACACTTCGCATTCCGAAGGAATTACTTGGTAACAGTGTCACGAGCTCGGGAAGCTCGAGGGCCTGCTCAAAGGTAAGGACCCCCTCTGAGACCATGCGGGCATGTCCGTGCCGCACGATGTGCCCCGCTGGGAGGCGCAAGGCCAGCTCGTGGAGCATCTCCATGCGTCCTTCCCGCACCGCAGGCTCTGGGCCGTTCCAGATGAAGAAGTACTCGTTGAGCTCACGAAAAGCCTGGATCAGATCGTAGTTGGGACTTGCGGAGAGTCGTCCGTAGTGCCGATCCGGAGGAAGCGGCAAGTTCGCGGGCCTGTGCTTGCCGCGGCTGTGATGCCGCCGAGCGCCGCGAACGATGTCGTCGACGTTGTCATAGCTGTAGGTCGGGAGCTCCTTGAGTAGCCAACCTCGCTCTCGTTCTTTGAATGGCCTCGATGCAGAGCTCCAGGTCGCCGGCAAGCGGCTGCCGTGATCCCCTTCTGCCCAAGCGAGGATCGGAGCTACTTGGCCGAGTATCTCGAAAGGAAGAAGGGGACCAGGTAGTGGATTCATCGGTCCGGATCCTTGGGATTGAGCTCGTAGAGGCGGTATCCTGCAGGATCATCCTTGTAGGCTCTTTCTGAGACCTTATCCTCCAGCTTGGGAGACTCTCTAATGTCTGAGTTCTTCAGCCCGAGTTCGACATGAGTCGGCGTTGGTGCCGAGAATTGGTCTGTTGTTGCCCGCTCGATGCAGAGAGTGTCAGGAACCAGAGGCCTGATCACGTCCGCCTCTTGAAGATGCTCCCATCGTTCAAGGGGCAAGCCCAGTCGGGCAAGCCACTTGTAGCGGCTGATCTCTTGACGGTCGAGACCGAGGTCCCAGCTCACGGAATTTGAATGGTTCCCCAAGGTGGCACCTCTGAGTCGGGGGTGGTCGATGGCAACCTCCTCCCGGTACTTTCCCTGATCGATTCCAGCAAATCGCTCCCGGTTCTTGAAGAAGGCCGGACAGGTTAGGAGAAGCTCGAGGATGGGAGGGCAGCCCCGCCAGTACTCTAGAAGAATGTCAGACCAGGTCCCGGCGGCCACGGCAGCGCTCCAGCGAAATACTGTCTCGTCCCTCACGAGTTCTGTTTCGAAGGTCTCGCGAGCCTCTTGGGTACGCTTGTAGCTGCGACACTTGGCTAATCTCCTCCATTCTTCGGGCCGTGCCTGTTCTTCCAGATAGGCGGCGTTGAGGCGAGGCCAGAGGCCGCCGAGGATTGCCTCTCCGTGGATTCTGCGGATGAAACAGTCGGCCCAGCCGAGCCAGGTCTTTCCTGCCGGTAGGGGGTAAATCACATGGTGCCAGTTCAAGGTCAACCACCCTAACAACCTCTCCGCCAATTCCTGCACCGCCTCTTGAATTCCGGGAGAGCTAGGCTCCCACCGCGGCGATCCGTGGAGAAGCATGTCTTCGGTGGAGTTCTGGCTGAGAAGAGATCCCGGGACGAGGGTTGCCAGGCAATGCGAGCGAATCAGTCTCTTGAGCTCGGACGTCAGATGCACCAGCTTCGGCGTTTCTTCATTGAGTTCGAAACCCCGGGTGCCCAGGAGTAACTGGGCCGGATCAGCGTCCTGAGCTGCCAACTCTTTGAGCGCCTCCTCGGTGCTCTCACTCTCCTTGATCGCCAGCTCGAGGACTTCGCCGATGAACCCCAGTCCCCGCCAAAGCGAGAAAGTAGCCCAGTAGCGCCCTCGGCTGTAGCCGGTGCAGCTCCAGACCCGAAGCAGGAGATAGTTGGGCCAGCCGCTGCTAGTGCCACCCCAGACCTGCACCTGCTCTCTCCAGCCTTGGACATTTTGCGCTGATTCTTCCTTTGTTGCTTCGAGAGCTAGTCCTGCAGCACTTCTTTTCTCGATTTCGGCCTTGTCCTTTTGGCTCCTACGCTTCTTGCTCTCAAGCTTTCCTAGGGCGTTTTGGTTGTCCTGTATCGCTTGGTCCAATTGCTCGTAATCGCTAATGAACTGCTCGATCTGCGCCATCTCGAGCGCGTGGCGGTAGCCGGTTGGATTGAGGAAGAGCATGCCGAAACCGAAGATGTTCCGTTTCTGGTCGGCGATGCGGAGGGCGGTGATGGGTGCGTGGCGTAGATCCCATCCGTTGCCATTCATCCGTCCCTTGACGGGCTGACCTAACGGAAATACGTCGGACCAGTCCCGAGCCTTGATCTGGGGCAAATAGAAGCCCAAAGTCACGTTGAGGAACCAAAGCAGCCCCTTGATAGATGGGATGGTCATACGTTGCAGGATTTGATCCCTGTCAGGTGATCGGTCTTTGGGGAAATCCGCATCGACGGATATGGAACTGGAGCTCTCACGCTCTTGCTCAAGGAAAGCCCTGACAGGCAGTTCCTCGTCGCCATAGGGTTCCTCGCCGTTCATCCACGGACGGAAGATGTTGGCCGCTAGAAGCGAGAGAACCTGACTACGCCGGTAGTCCGTGCGGTTGAACCAGCGGTCCACCACTGTGCGGCGCGTAGCCTGGTCTTCCGCCAAGATACGAGCGACGATCACACCTCTAAGCTCCTTGGGTGTCCAGCTGTAGAGATCCTCGAGATGCAGGTTCAATTCTCGGAGGGTGTCCCGGTGCACGTTGAGAAGAGACCAGACGGCACCGTTGAAGAGCGTAGCCCAGGTAGCTCCGATTTCTTTTCCCCAGAGGCGCAGGACAGGAATCCAAAAGCCTATCCAGATGGGGTTATTGGCTCCCTTCTGAGGCCCGCCCGGAAAGATATTCCAAAGCTCCGGTAAACGAAATTTTCTCATGTACTTGAAGTCGCCCTCAGAGTCCGTGTAACCCGTTTCCGGCTTGGTCGGCACGGCTTCGATCCATTTCTCGCAGTTCTTTTCGCTGTCGAACACTCTCCAGTCGCGCCCGAACGAGCCGACTTCCTCGACCAGTCTTGAGTCCAAGCCGGCCAGTTGTGCGACCTGGGGGACTCGGAGCGCATCGATACGGCAATCTGCCATGGCATCCACGACTTGAAACTGACGGCGAAGAGTCGAAGGTCGCAAAGAAGCCCTCACCTGGTGGCTGTCCTCATTGTCAGGGTGACCGAACAAGAGAAAACTCGAGGTGAGAAGAAGCTCGAGTACGTCCATCCGAGGAGGGTTCTCGGGATCCCTTGTTTTTCTCCAGTGCTCTGGCTCGAGGATGAATTGGGCTCGCTGCACCCTGGCCGGCGCGGGGCCGAGCCGAATGCGGTTACGTACGGGGAAACATCGAGCCAGGAACTGGACCGCCATCTTGACGCTCATGGTTAAACGGCCGATCTCGTCCTCGGGTTCACTCGCTCGTTCGCGAAGCTTGCGCTGAAAATGATTCTCGAGCAGCTCTTCCGGCATCCGATCCGTGAAGGCAAAGACCGGTATCAACCGTGGGTGATTGAGGAAGCTCTGGTAGGTCTGGAGTGACTCGAGCAAGTGATCCGGAGACATGTCCAGATCGTCCACCGGCAGCAAGACCGCTTTCGCGCCGAGTTCATCCGCCAACCGGTCGATGAACGTACCCAAGGCATCTCTGAGTCGGAGTCCGCTCGTGTGACGTTCCAGCTTCTGGAGACTCAGTCCCAGTGGGTCATAGTCGCTTTTGCCTTCGGGTTCGTCGACGACGCGAAGGTATTCGTTGACTTCCTGGAAGGCCAGCTGCACTGGGGAGAGTCCCTGCGGGTAACCGTGCTCCCGTTCCTTGGCCCTCGACTGTTCGAGTTCGAGGGCCGCTGCTAGGAAGGCGTAGAGGAATTGGTCCGTGGAACGCCAGGTGGTGGGATCCATGAGAGAAAGGGCAGCAACATCGTTGTCGAGAGCTGACTCGCGGACAGCTTTATCCTTGCGCTCTACGTCATCTTTCAGGGTACGGAGCAGACTGCTTTTGCCGGAACCGGAGGGACCGAAGATAGCGATGGAGAGGTGGGGAAGACTCTCGGATGGAACTCGCTCTTTACTCGACTTGCGCTGTTCCGCTTCCCAGGACTCTATGGCATGGACTTGCCGACCCAGAAGCCGGTAGATCCGCCGAAGCTCGTCCTTCCAAAGATTGCTCCGGTCTCGAAAGGCCCGCGGCGCCCGGGACCGTGAGAGATCGATCTCATAGTGACCGTGAGGGCGCTCACGGCGCCCGCGGTCTCGTTCATCGTAGCGCTCAGTCATGGCAGTAGCCTCGTTTCTTCAGCTGGTCGTTCAGCCATTTGGACTGTCTCTTTGTTTTCCTGTATTCCTTGACGACGAGCTTGCGCCAGCAGGCCACGCAGAGCACCGTGATTGCGAGCAGAAAGAAGGTGCAGGAAAGTTTCTGGAACCAGTGCTCAGGTCCCACGTCTGCTCGGGTGATCCATAGGATGAAGAGGCTGACGAGCAGGGCTACTGAGTTGCAGGCGGAACCCCGGCAGATGCGCAGACGACTGCGTCCGTATTCCAAGTCCTCCCAAAGCCCTTTGCCGTAGTACACCATCAGCCGGCGAGCGTTATAGAAGGCCTCCTTGCTTTCGAATTCCTCGTCGCGGTATTGCTTGTCCCAACGGTCGAAGAACCAATCCGCGAGGCGGTCCACCACGATTCCCAGCACGTAAACCAGCGACAGCATCGGCAGCAAAAGCTCCCAAGAGGTGAGGCGCTCAGCCACTCGTGGGACCTCCCATCCGAAGATGGCGGCGCCGAGGACTAGGAGCCAGGCGAAGGCGCCGAAGCCGATGACGAGGAGCTCGGCGAAGATTTGGGTCGTGGTCATGGTCTTCCTCCGCGGAAAAACGAGGGCTTCCCGGTGCAGCCGTTGGGCCGATGCGTGCTAGGCCCCGAAGGAGTGGAGGAAGTTCTTCCTCCTCGCCCTGGAGGCGCCAGCACGGGATGGGAGCCGTGATTTGAGTCGGTGTGTCGAAGCTCTGTTGCCGGCGGTGGGGGTTCGGGAGACAGGCTGAGAGAGATCGTCACATAAGCAAGAGCGAATCTGATGCGGTTCAGGGATCACCTCACCATCGCCGCCGGCGGATGACCTGAGGGCCAAAGCGACGTACAATCGCAGCTCGATGGGCATGACGAGCACCGGCCGGGGCGGGAAGCTTCGGGCTGGCGACACGATGGGTTGGGGTTGCTCCACCGAGGGAAGGTGGAGAGGCTGGGGCGTGGAGGCGTGGTGAGCGACTTCGAAGGGCCCCGGACCACCGGGTCGTTTCGGCTCTCCGCGGTGCTGGGCACCGAGGGACCGATGGTGGAGGCGGCCATCGTCACCTTGCTCAACAGCGATCTGGTGGGCAGCACACGGCTGGTGGAGGAGTTGGGGGACCAGCGGGCGTCGGAGGTCTTCGTGCGCCATGACCGCCTGGCGCGGGATCTGCTGCTGGCCTTCCACGGGCTGGAGATCGACCGCACGGATGGCTTCTTGATGCTCTTCGAGCGGCCGGTGGAGGCTTTGGGCTTCGCCCTGCGCTATCACCGCGAGCTGGAGGCGCTGCACGAAGAGTTGGGGGTTCCGCTGGCGGCACGGGTGGGGATCCACCTCGGCGAGGTGGTGATCAAGCGCAACGAGCCCGAGGACGTCGCCCGCGGCGCCAAGCCCGTGGAAGTGGAAGGGCTCGCCAAACCCATCGTCACCCGGCTTGGCAACCTCGCTCAGGGAGGGCAGACCCTGCTCACCCAGGGGGCCTACGACCTCGCCCGCCGTGCCGCGGTGAGCGCCACCAACCTTCCTGACGACCTGGACTGGGCCTCCCACGGCCTGTATCGGCTAGCGGGGGTCAACGATCCGGTGGAGATTTTCGAGGCGGCCGCCGCCGGCGGTGGGCCGCTGCAGGCGCCGCCGGATTCCACCAAGGCCCGCCGAGTGGCTTCCGCCGGATCGTCCCGACGGCTGTGGGGGATCGCCGGAGCGCTGGTGGTGGCGGCGCTGGTGGTGTTGGGGCTGGTGATGGGATGGGGCTCGGGAGGCGGCCGAGACGGGGAGACCGCCGGTGAGAGAACCGGCTCCGCGGCAACTGCCGGAGAGGCAGGTTCGGAGGCCGTCCAGGACATCCTGGTGAGCGAGCGGGTGATGGTGATTCCGTTCGAGAATCGCACCGGGGATCCGGAGCTCGACTCCCTGGGGGTGATCATCGCCGACTGGTTGACCCAGGGGCTGAGCCGGGCGGGGACCGTGGACGTGGTGCCAATGGACTTGGCGGTGCGTTCCGCCCGCTTCGTACGAGAGCAGGAGGGCGCTCCCCAGGGGCCGGCGGATCTCTTCGCCGTCGCCCGGGAGACCCGCGCCGGCACCGTCGTCTCCGGGGCCTATTACAAGAGTGGGGAAGAGCTGATCCTGCGGGCTCAGATCACCGATGTGGCCGGGGGCAAGATGCTCTCCGGTCTCGATCCCCTGCGCACGCCGGTGGCGGATCCCATCGGGGTGTTGGAGGATCTGGAGCAGGCGGTTCGAACCGGTGTGGCGTCTCACCTCGATCCTCAGCTGGCGCAATTCGGCAACTTGGTCACCCGGCCGCCCAGCTACGAGGCCTACGAGGCCTACGTGGTGGGCATGGAGCGCTATTGGCAGCTGGACTTCGAGGGTGCCATCGAAGCTTTTGCCTCTGCTGCGGAGATCGCGCCGGAGTTCGCTACCCCGCAGCTGGTGGCGGCCAGCGCGCACCTCAATTTGGGGCGCTGCGATCAGGTGCAGACCATCGTCGAGAACCTCCAAGGACAGCGGCGGTCCCTGGCGCCCCACGACCGCCTCTACCTCGACTGGCTCGACGCCCGCTGCCGCGGTGACCGCAACCGGGCGGTGGAGGTGGCGCGGCAGGCGGTGGAGCTGTCGCCTCAGTCTTCCTGGGCGCAGACCCTCGGGGTGGACGCGCTACAGGCCAACCGCCCGGCGCTGGCGGCGCGGGTGCTGGCGCCGCTGGACACGGACCGCGGGCTGCTCCGGGGCTGGACCGCCCATTTCTTCTACCTCACCGGTGCCTGGCACCTCATCGGCGATCATGCTCGGGAGCTGGAGGATGCCCAGCGGGGCCGCCGTCTCTATCCCACCTCGGTGCACGCGGTGTTGGGCGAGGTCCGGGCGTTGGCGGCCCTGGGCAAAGTGGACGAGCTCTTCGACCTGCTGCGAGAGGCGGAATCGTTCCCCCGGGAGTTCGTCAGCACGCCGGGGAGTGCCATGACGCTGGCGGCGCTGGAGCTGGAGGCTCATGGGCGGCCCGAAGCGGCGCAGCAGGCTGCCGGAATGGCGGTGGATTGGTATCGCCGGCGGCCGGCGGAGCAGGCGGAAGATCCCTTCTATCAGGAGGGCTTGGCGCGGGCGCTCTTCGCCGCCAAGGACTACGACGAGGCGGAGCAGGCCTTTCGCCGGCTCGCCGAGACCTCCGGTGAGAGGGTGGACGTGCAGGGATTCTTGGGCGTCTTGGCGGCCCGTCGTGGGGATCCTTCGGTGAGCGACACCCTGGAGAAGCTGCGCAGCATCGGTCAGCCCTATCTCTTCGGCAAGCAGCATTATTGGATGGCGGCGATCTCGGCCTGGCGGGGAGACTCGGACGGTGCTCTCCGGGAGCTGCGCCAGGCGGTAGCGGCGGGTCACCCCTTCGAATGGCCGGAGCTGCACCCCCACGTGGATCCCATCTGGCGCCCGCTACGGGACGATCCAGCCTTTCTCGACTTCATCGAGCCTCGGGGGTAGCGAGTGGTGCCGAGGGCGATGCTATAGTCTGATCGTTGTCGATCTACGAAATCAGCAGTCTGTGGCAGAAGTCGAAGGACGCTGCGAGCGGCTTTCCTGTGGCGGATGTTCGAGGAGGGAGCCGGGCGAGCTTCGTCTCGCTGGCTCTTCCGGTTCAATCTTCCGCTGCGGCGGCCCCAATCATCGCCTGAGCCACACCACGGATTGCCCATAACCACCGTCGGCGCCTAGAGGACGAGCCGAGTCGGGGATAGGCTCACTGAGCGAGACTGCCCCGCTCGTTTGAGGGCGGCCTCCCCCAACGCTTGCGACCGTGAGATCGCAGCCTTCTGACCGAGAGGAAGGGATAGAAGTATGTCCAAGGAACACGCAGACAGTTTTCTCCAGGCCATCGACGAGGATCCGGAGCTCTACCAGAAGATGGCGAAGATTCGGGATCAGATGCAGCAGGAAACCATGGCCCTGGCCCAAGAGCATGGCTATGAGGTGACCCCGAAGGAGCTCAAGGCGGCTCTGGAGGACAAGCTGGGCACCGATCTGCCGGACATCGCCGAGAACGGTGGCGCGGATCCGACCACCTGCGTGGTGCCGTTCTCCGAAGCTCCCGGCCGCTGACGGCCCGCGCCGTAAGCCGACCGAGAGTAGGCCCCTGCCGGGAAGACGACGAGCCTGACCCCCGTGCCGAAGGCTCGTACTTCTTCCGCGCCCCAGGCCCCCGAGCCACCTCGTCTGCACCCCCACTATCGGGTGCGGGCGGTGGATGGCGAGGGGGCGATCTTCGTTTCAGAGACCCGCCATCATTGGTTCCCGGGATCCTTCTACGCTCGCCTGGTGCCGCTGCTGGACGGCCGGAATACGATTCCCCAACTGATCCACCGGCTGCGGGAGCATGACGGTCCCGCAGAGATCTTCGCCGCGCTGGTGTTGCTGAGGGAGCTGGGGTTGTTGGCGGCCGACGAGGATGCTTCGGATCTTCCCCGCGAGCCACCGCGGCCTCCCTGGAGCCAATCCGCCTCCGCCACGGACCAGACACGGCCGGTGGGCCTCTCCCTGGACTGTTTCGCGCCGTCGGCGGAGCGCCGCGGAGATCATGAAGTGGCCGCCGACGTCCGCGAGCTGCTCCCCGATGCGTCGCTGGAGGAGGTGAGCGACGGGGAGGCCGAGCTGTGGTTGATCCCCACGACCTCCTACGACCATCCCGGTCTCGAAGAGATGCGCCGAGCTCTATGGTCGGCAGGAAGGCTCGGCCTGCTGCTCCGCCCCCATCCGGAAGTGTCCTGGCTCGGCCCTCTCCTCGGGCCGGAGGACGCTCTCTGCCTCGCCTGCCTGAACGCGGCCATCGCCGCCAACCGGCCGGTGCAGCGGTGGTTGGGTGAAGGGGCTTCCGGGACCGCCGCTTTCGGTGGCTGGAAGCAAGGCTTGAAGGCCTTGGTGCAGGGGCTGGCGGCGGTGGACTTGGGCCCCCACTCGCCCCTGCGGCGGCGGTTGTGGAGCTTCGATCTCGCCTCCCGCCAGGTTCGTCCTCATCCCGTTCCTGCCGGCGGTGGCTGTCCGCAGTGCGGTGGTCCGGAGAGGGAGGACGGGAGGGAGACGGTGCTCTCGGCGGCGCCTGTGCATCTCGTTCCAAGACCCAAGGCTTCAACCGACGACGGCGGCCATCGGGCGCTGCCGGTGGAGGAGACCTACCGGCGCCTGGAGCGTTGCTACAGCCCCATCACCGGGATCGTCCACGGTCTGCGGCGGCTTCCCGCGGAGACTCCCGCCCAGGCCGCGAGCTCCCAGGGGCTGCACGTATATTCCGCTGCCCACGCCATTCCCCGTTCCTACGATTCCTGGGGGGCTCTCCGCCGGCGCCTCGGCCGCCACAGCAGCGGCAAGGGCAAGAACGCTCAGCAGGCCCGGGTCAGCGCATTGGCGGAGGCGGTGGAGCGCTACTCGGGGATTTTTCGCGGCGACGAACCCCGCCGCAGCGCCAGCTTCCAGGAGCTCGGAAAGGCGGCGGTGCACCCGAACCGCTGCATGCTCTTCAGCCAGGCTCAGATCCAGGGGCGGGAGGATTGGAATCGTCGGGAAGGCCTCGCCAATTGGGTGCCGGCGGCCTTTCCGGAGGATCGGCTCGTGGAGTGGTCGCCGCTATGGTCCCTCACCGAGGAGACAACCCGCTGGCTGCCCACCGGCCTGCTCTACTACGACTACGAAGAACAGGCCCCCCTCTGCCTCGCGGATTCCAACGGCAACGCCGCGGGCAACACCGTGGAGGAAGCCGTCCTTCAGGGTTTCTTGGAGCTGGTGGAACGGGATGCGGCGGCATTGTGGTGGTACTCCCGGGTACAGCGGCCGGCGGTGGATCTGGAGTCCTTCGCCGACGCCCACAGTGGGGAGCTTCTGCGTCATCTGGAGAGCCAGGGCCGGCGGCTGTGGTCGTTGGACCTGACCAGCGATTTCGGAGTGCCGGTGGTGGCGGCGCTCTCCCGGCGGCGGGATACGGTGGCGGGAGATTTGATGATGGGCTTTGGCGCCCATCTGGACCCCGACGTAGCGGTGGGCCGGGCCCTCACCGAGCTGGTGCAGTTTCTGCCCCGCCGCAGTGGGGACAACCCGCTGGCCCAGCGCTGGCCGCGGCTGGCGGCGGGACAAGACCCCCAATGGTTGGAGCCGGCACCGGATCAGCCGTCCCGAGCTGCCGATGACTGGCCCGACACCTCGAGGCCGGATCTGGCCCAGGATGTGGCATGGCTGGTGGAGCGCGCCCGGGACCTCGACCTCGATGTCTTGGTTCTGGACCAATCCCGCCGGGAGGCGCCGTTGAAGGTGGTCAAAGTGGTGGTGCCGGGGATGCGGCCCTGGTGGGCCCGCTTCGCCCCGGGACGCCTCTACGACGTGCCGGTGCGACTGGGTTGGCTGCCGGCGGCCCGGTCGGAGGAGGAGCTCAACCCGGTGCATCTCTTCCTCTGAGCTCGAAGACTCCTCTGAGCTCGAAGACTCCTCTGAGCTCGAAGACGCTGTCACCTCGTCGCACGAGTTTGACGCTGCCATGACGGACTCTTGCTAGAGTCGTTGCATCCAGTTGTTTGCCCGAAATGTGTATCCCGACCGAGGAGCTTCCCAACGGATCTCTTCGGGCCCGGATCGAGAGGAGTCAGCATGGCCAAACCGATCTTGCCGTCCCGCCCGCTGCCGAGCCTGGCTCGGCTCCGTCCCGCCCGCAGCGTCGATCTGGACGAGACCGCGGAGGTCACCTTCCGATTGCGGCCTCGGGACGAAGACACCATGAGCGAGCGCCTGGGGGGAATTCTCGACAACCTGGCGGGGCATTTGCCGCATCAGCGCCAGCACCTGACGGTGGAGGAGTGGGAGGAGCGCTTCGGGGCTCGGGAAGAGGATATGGAAAAGGTGGCCACATTCGCCCGGCGTATGGGGCTGAAGGTGAAGGCCCTGCGTCCCGGTCAGCGGTCGGTGGTGGTGGAGGGACCGCTGGCGAAGTTGCAAAAGGCCCTGAAGGTGGAGCTGGAGAACGTCCACGAGGACGGCGAGACCTTCCGCACCCACAGCAGTCCGGTGCTGGTGCCGGATCAGCTGAGCGAAACCCTCGAGGCGGTTCAGGGCCTGGACGAAACACCCGCGCTGTTCAAACGCCGCCCGCGCATCGCCGAGCGCACGAAGGACAATTTCGAGGTGCGGCAGGTGGCAGAACTCTACGACTTTCCCATGCAGTACACCGGCAAGGGCCAGACGGTGGCGCTGTTGCTCTTGGGGGGCGGCTTTCACCAGGAGGATCTAGATCACTATTTCTCGGGGATCGGTCTCAAGACTCCCCAGATCGAGGTCCTGGAGCTCTTCGGGGCGAAGAACAAACCCGCCTCCAACGAAGCGGTCCAGCGATTCCTCAAGGCTCAGGGCTTCGAGCCCGAGCCGGTGGATTCGGACAGCCTCGACACTCCCGAGGAGGACAGCGTCAACAACATCACCTGGACCATCGAGACGACCACCGATATCGAGGTGGTGGGGGCGGTGGTCCCGGACGCTCGTATCGTGGTGGTCTTCGCGCCCAACACCCAGGACGACCAGGCCGCCGCCATGGAACACATCTTGGGCGCCGAGTTCCGGGAGAAGTACGGGCTCCCCACGGTGGTTTCCTGCAGCTGGGGGCAGTACGAATATCGCATGCGCAGCGACAGCCTGCAGGCCATGGAGAGCGCTCTGGCCAAAGCCGCGTCCCTGGGGGTGACGGTGTGCTTCGCCTCCGGTGATTTCGGTGGCGGACCGGTGTATTACCCGGCGTCGAGCATCTATTCGTTGGCCTGCGGCGGCACCACCATCCTCAGCGCTCCGACGGACCGGGACGTGCGCGAGTGCGTGTGGCGGGAGGGGCGCATGGACCTCTATTTCTCCGCCAGCGGCGGCGGCGCCAGCGAGAAATTCGCTGCCCCCAAATGGCAGCATGGCGCGGTGGCGCCCTTCGGGGTTTTGAAACGGGGCATCCCCGACATCAGCGCCCTCGCCGCCTTGGCCACCGGCTACGCTCTGATCATCGGCGGTGCCGAGGTGGGCATGGGCGGGACCAGCTCGGCGGCGCCCCTCCTGGGCGGACTGGTGATGCAGATCATCGAAGCCAACCAGGACCTCAAGAAGGGGTATCGGGTGGGGTGGCTGACGCCGACGATCTACGAGCCCAGCTTCGAAGACGCCTTCATCAACATCTGCAAGGGCGACAACGGCCTCTACATGGCCACCGCCACTGGCTGGGATCCCTGCACCGGCCTGGGCCGCCCGGTGGGCACCAAGCTCTTGGCAGCCCTGCGGGAGGAGGTGAAGGGCTCCAAGGCGAAGGCCAAGACCTAGGAGCTCCAGACCGGACTTGCCGCTCAGGAGCGCAGCCGGCTCCCTACCAGCTCCCAGGCCCGAGCCAGGGCCAGCAAGCGGTGCCGTGTCACCACCGGTTCCGGATCGGCTCCTTCCAGAACCTGCACCAGCCGGCCGACGGCCGCCCGGTTGGCCTCTTCCCGGGCTCTTCGCAGTTCGGACGGTGAGGGGCCCTGGATTCCTTGGGACGAGCCTCCAACCAGCTCCCAAAGCGCCCGATCTTCCGCCGCCGACCGGGCCAGATTGCGATTCCACACCACCGGTCCGGCGAGGGAGAGGAGGGAGAGCACTCCGGTATCGAAACCCACCGCCAGCTGCAAGTCCACCCAATAGGACGGGCTGCCGTCGGGAGGGCTAACCGGGGGAACCTGGATGCGCAAGTCGATGGGAACCTCACCCAGGGTGCCGGCGAGATGAGCCCAGGCGGTAGAGGAGGACGACCGGGGCTCCCTCTCGTTGTCCACAGAGGCTTCCCGCAGCTTCAGAGCTTCGAGCCCGCCCCAAGCCCGGTCCAGGACGTCCAGCACGGCGTAGAGGCTGCGCTCCTGGCCGGTGACTTGGAGGAAGCGGGGTGGGGAGACCGAGACCTGCTTCCGGAAGACCTCGGCGAAGCTTCGAGCCGCGGGCAGATCGCCGAAGTGGCCGTTGATCTGGAAGGCCACGCCGACGTGTTTGGCGATCTCGAAGGCCTGCTGGACGAAAGTGGGGGAGCGGGGATGCTCGCAGAGCACCGGGACCCCGCGCTCCAAGAGCTCCAGGACGACGTCGTTGGCCGAAGAAGGAAGCGCCGCCAGGGCCAGATCGATGCCGGCGGGCAGCTCGCTGGCGGAGCGGTAGAGTGGCAGGCCGTGCTTCCCCGCCAGCGCCCGGCTCCGCTCGCTGCCGCTGGCCAGCAGCCCCACCGGCCGGACGCGCTCCTGCCCCGCCAGGGCCTCGAGGTAGACGCGGCCGTAGTTGCTGCCGCAGACGAGGGCGCGGTAGGGTGCGGAGGATTCGATCATGGGTACTTCCGGGAACAGAGATTCGGCCGCTGCGCGCTCGGCTTCCTTGGGCTCATCGACGCTGGACTTATCGACCTCGCGCTCGCCGACCTCGGGCTCACCGACATCAGGCTCACCAGCATCGAGCCCATCAGATTCTGGGACGACTCAGGACGCCGCCGCCCTCTTCTACGACCTCCTGGGCCAGCGGGTGCGCGACCCTGGCTTCGTGTTCATGAACTACGGCTACGCCGAGGAGTATGGCACGCCGGCGGAGCGCTCCTCCCCCTACTCCTGGCTGCTTCCCGGCGACCGGCCTCGGCGCCATCACCTGGCCTTGGTGCGCCACGTGCTGCGGGACCTCGACCTCAGCGGCCGTAGCGTGCTCGAAGTCGGTTCCGGCCGCGGCGGCAATGCTTCCTATCTCGTCTGCTACGCCGAGCCAAGGCGAGTCCTCGGGGTCGACCGCTGCCTGGCCAACACCTTCCTCAGCCGTGGTTTCCACTCTCACGAGGATCTGCGCTTCCAGCCTGGAGACGCTCAAGCGCTGCCGTTGGCGGACGCGAGTTTCGACGTGGTGTTGAATCTGGAATCTTCCCACTGCTATCCGGATTTCGCGGCGTTTCTCTCCGAGGTCCACCGCGTGCTGCGTCCCGGTGGGATCTTGTGCTGGTCCGATCTGTGGGCGTTGGAACACTTCCCCCACGACTGGCCGTCGAGGGAGCGGATCCTGCGGGCGGCGCCTTTCGCCGTTGAGTGGGAGGAGGACATCACGGAGGCTGTGGCCGCCGCGGAGGAAGCCTCCGAGACCGTCCAGACGTTGCTCGAAGAGGGGGTGCCGAATCCCGACCACCCCTTCATCCGCCGCATCGCCGAGGTCACTGGAGAGGTTTATCAGGCCCTCCGTAGCGGCCGGGCATCGTACCTCTGCTGGCGGCTGCGCAAAGCCTGAGCCTCTTCAGCCGAGACGCCCTCGATCGAGGAGCCGTCCTGCGAAGGCCACGAAGGCCTCCACGTCCTTGAGGTTACTCGCCAGCCCCACCGAGATACGCACCGCACCGGTGCCCTTCTCCGTGATGCAGTTGTGGAAGTCGTCGTAGGAGAGGCGATCTTCATGACCGCTGAGGCAGCTGTCCAGCTCACCCCGGGAGAGCCCCATGGCCATCTCCCCGGCGCCGGGATTGCAGAAACAGCCGGTGCGGATGGAGATTCCTTCCTCGGCGGCGCGGCGCTCGATGAGCTGGTGGTCGATGAAGCGGCCCTGAGCATCGCGGAAATTCACCGTCACCGTGCCGCCGCGGCCTTCTTCGTCGATGGGTCCGTAGATTCGAAGCAGTGGCTCGCCGTTGGAGTGCCGCAGCTCCTGGAGCCGCCGCAGCAGCCAGCCGGTGAGGCAGCGCACCCGCTGGTGAATCACCTCGATGCCGGCCCGCTCCAAGAAGTCCAGCCCCATCTCCACCGCGGGGATGTTGGCGTAGTCGAGGGTGCCGTCCTCGAAGGCGGCGCCGCCGGGGGCGAGGAAGTGACGATCCGCCTGCACAGAAGCCACGGTGATGGTGCCGCCGGCGAACCATGGCCGGTGGAGCTTGCCCAGGGCCTCCCGGCGGGCGATGAGTGCCCCGACGCCGGTGGGGTACCCGAACATCTTGTAGAACGAGAGGGCGACGAAGTCCGGATGCCAGCGGCTCAGATCGAGGCGGTTGGTGGGCACGAAGGCGGCGGCGTCGAGGAGCACGTCCCAGCCGTGCTCATGAGCCAGGGCGACCCATTCCAGCGGGTGCTGAACGCCGGAGAAGTTGCTCTGGGCGGGGAAGGCGAAGAGCTTGTGCTCTCCTTGCACCGGCTCACGCAGCTGCTCCTCCAAGACCTGACGATCCACCCGCAGATCCGGCGGTTCCACCGGCACATAGCGAGTCTCGGCGCCGCGGACGCGGTCGAACTCCCGAATGCCGTTGACCGAATTGTGGTTGTCGAAGGTGAGGAGGAAGCGATCCCCGGCGCTGAAGGGGTAGGCCTCACCCACCAGCTTCAAGGCCTGGCTGGCGTTGGCGGTGAAGATCAGGACGTATTCCTGCGGATTGGCCCCGAAAAATTCCAGCACTCGCCGCCGGCAGCGCTCCACTAGCTCGCTGGTGCGGGTCGAGGTGGGGTTGAAGGAGTGGGGGTTGCCGAAGACCGTGGAGCGCAGCAGCTCGAAATGCCGGCGGATCTGCTCCTCCCCATAGAGCCCGCCGCCGGTGTAGTCCAGATAGACCTGCCCCTGCTCGTCCAGCCGCGAGAATTCCTCCCGCCGCAGGCGGTCCAGGATCTCCGTCTGGGGGTACTCGGGGAAAGCTTCCAGAAACTTCTGCAGAATGCCCGCTGCCGCGCCTTCCTCGGCCTGTTTCGCCACCCTCTCCATGATGTCTCGAGTATACGCCTCCCCGAGGACAGGGGGGAGGCTGGGGGCTTCGAGAAAGAGGCCAGAGGAGCGGGGAGCCCTGGCGTGAGCGAGCCCCGCTCCCTCCGGTGAGCCGGGCGCTTAGCCGGCGGGGTAGACGTATGCTGCCTGGAGCCCCAGCGGGATCCCGGCGGCCCAGTAGAGCAGCAGGAAGGCGCTCCACACCACCAGGAAGATCACCGAATAGGGCAACATGGTGGAGACCAGGGTGCCGATGCCGGCCTTGCGGTCGTAGCGGCGGCAGAAGACCACGATGAGCGGGAAGTAGGGCATCAGCGGCGTGATGATGTTGGTGGTGGAATCACCGACTCGGTACGCCGCCTGGGTCAGCTCCGGCGACAGCCCCAGCTCCATCAACATGGGCACGAAGATGGGGGAGAGCAGCGCCCACTTCGCCGACGCCGACCCCACCAGCAGGTTGACGATGGCGGTGAGGAAGATGATCCCCACGATGGTCACCTGCCCCGGGGTCCCCAGCGCCTTGAGGAAGGCTGCGCCTTCCAGAGCGATGAGGGCGCCGATGCCGGAGCGGCCGAACTCGGCGATGAAGAGGGCGGCGAAGAAGGCCATGACGATGTAGTAGCCCATGGAGTGCATGGACTTGGTCATACCCTGGACGATGTCCCGATGGCCCTCGATGGAGCGCGCCCCGTAGCCGTAGAGGACGCCGGGGATGATGAAGAAGATGAAGATCAGCGGCACGATGGAGCGCATCAGCGGCGCGGAAAACGCGGTGATCTGACCGTCCGGTGAGCGCAGCGGCGAGGTCTCCGGCAGCACCGCCAGCACCAGCAGGGCGGTGAGCACGAGGATGGAGCCGAAGGCCAGGAAGAGCCCGCGCTTTTCCTCCTTCGAGAGGTTGACGTCGGACATGTCCGGCATGTCGTCGTCCTCTTCCAGCTCCACCGGCGTCCCGGCCAGCCGAGGCTCGACGATGCGGTCGGTGATGAACCAACCCACGAAGACCACCAGCACCGTGGAGGCGGCGGTGAAGTAGATGTTGCACAGCGGGTTGACCAGCAGCTCGGGATTGAGGATCTGCGCCGAGCTCTGGGTGAAGCTTTGGAGCAGCGGATCGATGCCCGAGGGCACGAAGTTGGCGGAGAAGCCGCCGGAAACCCCGGCAAAGGCCGCCGCAATGCCCGCCAACGGATGGCGGCCGGCGGCGTAGAAGATCACGCCGCCCAACGGAATCACCAAGACATACCCCGCATCTGCCGCCGTATGGCTCACGCACGCCACCAGAATCAGCACCGGAGTCAGCAGCGATTTGTGGGTCACCCCCAGCAGCGCCTTGAGGGATGCGTTGATGAAGCCCGTGTGCTCCGCCACGCCCACTCCAAGCAGCGCCACCAGCACCAGCCCGAGGGGCGGGAAGCTGGCGAAGGTGTTGACCATCCCAGCGAGGAAGGCCGCCAGCGAAGAGCCCGTGAGCAGGTTCATCACCTGGATGGGCTCGGTGGTGCGCGGGTCCACCACGTCGAAGCTCACTCCGGAGAGGAGCCAGGAGGCGACCCAGGTGAGGATCAGGCCGATGAGGAAGAGCATCGCCGGATCCGGCAAGAGATTGCCCACCCGCTCCACCAGATTCAGGAAGCGGTAGACGATCCCCTGCGGCTGCTCGCCGCCACCGGGTTCTTTGCCCTGGCCCTCAGGACCCTGGGCGTTTGCAGAAGATGACGGTTCGGAAGCCGCAGCCTCCCCCCCGTCCGCGGAGCGGCTCGGCGTTTCGTTTTCGGTCATGGTGCTGTGAAGATAGCGTAGGTGGGGGCTGCTGCTCAAGCGGCAGGCTCTTCGACCTCGTCTCCCGCCTCGCTTTCCCCCGCAGCCAGCTGCTCCAGCGCCCACGCCTTGACCGCCTCGGCGGTCTCGTTGCCTGGTTCGAGGCTCAGGGTGTGCTCCGCGGCGGTCAGGGCGCGCTCGGGCTCGTCGAGCCTTTGAAGGATCCCCGCGGCTTTGGCGGCGAGGCGGGGCTCGTCGGAGAGGCGTTTCATGCTGAGGTCTAGGTAGAGCTCGCGGGTGGCGGGGTGGGGGTCTTCGGAGAGGGTTAGGGCTAGGAGGATTAGGGGGTGGCCTGGGTCTAGGTTGTAGGCCTCGTTGAGGATATGCGGAACAGCTCTCGTGCCGCTGTGATCTAAGACCCAGTCGATCTGGCGTTCAATCTGCTCGGAAACTGTGATTGCTGAGTTGGGAGAAAGTGGCCGAGTTCTAGGGTCCGCGAGATACCAGCGGACTATCCTGTCCCATTCGCTACCGTCAGGCTCACTTTCCAGAAGAGCATCTCGCCATCTAAGGCGCCGGTCAAGTCCAATAGTCTCTAGCAATCCGCTTGTAGAGAGCTGAAACCCCGAAATCATCTTGAGGTCAAAGGAAGCCTCACGTGAGACTTTAGGAGTCAAAATCTCCCAAACATAAGCACTGTCCTGGCGGCTCGATGCTGTAAGTAGGTGCTGCCCATCAGGGCTCATTGAGGGCCGGAACTTGAAGCCACCAGTTAGCAGCGGGATGGTTCTTGGTTTCCCATCTACAGTATCCCAGATCCGTACGAGGTCATTCCATGTAGTTGTAAGGAGTCTATGCCCGCCTGGACTGAAGTCTACGAGCTTAACGCGGTCTCCGTGTTCGATTCTAAAGGATAAATTGACTTCCGGTCCGACTGTCCATAGCGCTGCGTAGCCGTCGCTGCTGCATGTGGCTACGAGAAGACCATCGGGGCTGAAGGCTGCATCGTGGACGAAGTCTTTATGCTGGAGACGGAATCCCGTGTATGCTTTCTCCCAGTCCGTCCAGATGTAAGCTGTGTCTTCAACGATGGAAAGTAAGTGATTTTCGTTTGGGCCAATTTCTGGAGAAGAGTTGGTCGCGTCATGAGGTATTTCAACTGAAGCTTGTTGTCCAGTTCTTGAATCCCAAACAAGCGCAAGATTACTCCAGTCCGTGGTTATTATCCAGCGTCCGTCAGGGCTAAAGTCGGCGGACAACACAAGGTCCTTGTGACGTAGCGGTGCGAACCTGGGTATGCCGTATTTGGCATTCCAAACGGTTGCGGTGTGATCATCGCTGGCTGTTACAACCCAGCGGCTGTCTTGACTAAATGCAACAGTCCGAACCCAGCCAGTGTGCCGTAGAGCAGCTGTTTGGGGTAAGCCGGTTGGCGCATCCCAGACACGCCCAGTCTCGTCATAACTAGCGGTGGCTATCAAAAGCCCATTAGGACTGAAGCTAGCTGACCGAACAACGTCCTCATGTTGGAGCGGTGGATATTTACTGGCGCCGTTTCTGGAGTCCCAGACTCTGGCTGTCTGATCGCTACTAGCAGTGACGACTTCCTCGCCGTCGGGGCTGAAGTCTGCGGAATTTAAAGAGCCTTCATGTTGAAGTTTTAGAGGGTATGGGGCTCCGCTGCTAGATTGCCAAAACTTGGCATTCTCGTTGCGGCTCGTAGTTACAACAAGTTGGCCATTGGGGCTGAATTTTGCGGCTCGAACTTCATTCATGTGCCAAAGAGGTGAGCCTGTAAAGGCTCCGGTCTGAGCGTCTAAGATGCGAGCATTCTCATTCTCTCCTGCGATGATAAGCCAGCGCCCATCGGGGCTGAATTCTATAGAGTGAATATTATCGCCAGATTCTAGGGTAGGGAAGCGGAGCTTGATATCATGCGTCCCCCGGATGCCAATTTTTCCATCAAGGCTTGCGGTTGCGATCCATCTACCGTCAGGGCTCAAAGCAACTGAGTAAGACTCGTCGTCGATCTCTATTGGGCGGCCTACTATTCCTCTATTGCCTAGTTGCCACTTTGTTGAGCCGGTGCCAAGTGTGCCTACAATGACCCATTGGCCACTTGGCGCGATCTCAATCGAAGTTACACTGTTTGTGAACTCTAGGGGTGGGCCTATTTGATTTCCGGTACGAGTGTCCCATACGTGGAGCATGCCTCCCCAGGTCCCGGACAATAGGATGTTTCCATCAAGGCTAAAGCTAAGTGCACTGACAGAATTTTCGAGCTTTAATGGGGGAGTGAGAGCTTTTCCAGTCTCGATATTCCAAAGGCGAACTTCATCCGCCACGCCTCCAGTGGCGATTATCTTGCTGTCTGGGCTGAACTCAG
Source organism: Acidobacteriota bacterium (assembly GCA_034211275.1). Lineage (NCBI taxonomy): Bacteria > Pseudomonadati > Acidobacteriota > Acidobacteriota bacterium. The sequence goes on along the minus strand of JAXHTF010000032.1, from coordinate 20,924 downwards.
CAAGTAAAACTAGATTTGGATGCTGAAGTGGTGGTGTTTTCGGTGTTCCGGTCTCTGCATTCCATACACGAGCCGTGCGATCCTCACTAGTTGTAGCAACCAGTTGGCCATCTGGGCTGAAGCTTGCAAAGAAGACTGTCTCTGAGTGCTTCAGTGGCGGTGTAAGTTGCGTAGCTGTTTCAGTACTCCAAATCCGAGCGGTGTGATCGTCACTGGCAGTAACGATTCGTTGTCCGCCGGGGCTAAAACTCACCATGTTCGTTTGCTTGCTGTGTCCAGAGAGCTCAAGAACTGGCAATGGATTGACGGTCGGTTGGTGAATCAAGCTTGAGGCGGCCAAGGCACTGGCTGGCTCGTTAGAGGGCCAAAGCCATATCGCCTCTGCTAAGTATGCGAGACTAGCGCGCCTATCGAGGTGCTTCTCAAAACTGATACGAGCGCTGCCGAATGCCTTATCGGAAGCATCTCTGAGCAACCTGTCGGCCTTCTTGCCGGCTTGATAGGCCCAGAATGCTGAAGCGAACGCCGCAACTGCCAACAGGCTGACTATCATGATAGCCGAGGCGAACCTACTCCTTCGGCGTCTCATGTCCTGCGCTTCAAGTTCCGCTCTTTCCGCTCGCTCTCTTTCCTGCCGTTGCTCTCGGGAGCTCACCACATACGGCGCCAGCACATCGTGGGTGATTTCCAGTCGGCTGCCGGGCTCGACAGCGGTGAGCAGACGAGCCTGCACGAGATGGTCGAGTGCGCCCGCCGCATCCTCAACGCCAGCATCTTCCAGTTTCTCCAGAGCGTAGCCGCTGGCCACCGCGTTGCGATGCCCCCCGCGGCTGACCAGCTCATCTTCCACAAAGCGCCGCACCGCTGGATCAAGGCCTGTGAAGCTCCGCTCGAAGAAGTCCTCCAAGATGTCGTCACCCAGCCCCTCTACCTGATCGGCGGTGATGGTCGGCGTCCTATCTCGGCGGCGAGCTTCGTTGAGCTCGAAGCACAGCAGACTGAGCAGCGGAGGGACGGCCCGAATCTCTTCCAACGGAGTTTCGGGTTTCTTCTTGGCCACGAAGCACACAATGCGCTCCGCCACCGCCCGCTCCACAAGCTCGTCTCCTCCCAGCCGCCCAGGCCGATAGACCGCTTCGAACGCTGAGGGTCCATCGAGCTTGTGGAGAGCCATGCGATTGCGCATCAGCGACGGCAGGTGCGCCTTCCATTCCTCCAGCCGGGAAAGAAAGTCCTCCCGCAGCGTCACCACCACCCGCAGCAAGCTAGGGCCAAAATCCAGATCGCGGCCTAGAGATCGGTCCTTCCGCAGCCGCTCCTGAACGGAGGACGGTGGGCGGTTCTCCAGCAGATCTGCCAGCTGGTGGAAGAGCACCTCGGCTTCTTGCTGCCGGTCCTCCGAGCCTTCGGTGAGGGTAAAAATCTCCTCGAACTGATCAAAGAGCACCACCGGCGGTGCCTCGTCGAGGTCGGGATGGAAGTTCGCCCGGTGGTGGAATCGTTCCCAGAGCGTCTGGACCTTCAGAGGATTGGCTTGGGGGCCGAGGAGCTCATCCAGGGCGTGGCCCACCTGCTGAAAGAGCGGCGGATCCTCCGGTTGATACTTCAGTCGCAGCAAGAGCGGTCGGTAGCCTTCGACCCGCAGCTTGGGGATCAGCCCAGCGCCCAGGAGAGAAGTCTTGCCAAGGCCGGACTGGCCGTAGAGCACCGTCAGCGGCGTCCCCCGAATGCGCTCGTAGAGCTCACCGATCTCCCGATCCCTACCGAAAAAGAAGCGCTGCGTCTCCTCGGTGAAGGGGCTCAACCCTAGCCAAGGCCGCTCAAAGGTGACCTTGGGTGCCGCTGTGCTGCCCGAGTTCATCCGCGAGGCCTCCCGGACTGGCGATACTCATCCATCAGCCGCCTCACACGAATTACATAGTCACGGCGCTCGTGCCACCAGCGCCAGTGCATCTTGCGGAATACCTCCGGCTCGAGCTTCGGGTCGGTCCCTTCCGGAAGATCGAGGATCAAGGGAAGGTAGAACACGAAGCCGTCCACGTGCCGGCCAGCCGCCCACTTCCGTTCTTGGTGCACGAAGCGATTCGGATCGCTCTCCGTATCCTGGGAGATCAAGGACAGGAAGAAGCTGCAGTCGTTCTTGATCGCCTGCTCGATGCTGCGGCTGAAGTTCTCACCACCCTCCAACCGCTGCCGGTCGAGCCAAACCGGAACGCCAGCCGCTCGCAGGTCGCGGGCCAATTCCAACGCCGAGCTCCAATCATTGCGGCCGTAGCTGAGGAAAACCGCGTCCCGTGGCATGGTCAGGGGCAGCTGGGCGAGAAGCTCCTCGTCGGAGAGCGGTGCCCGGTACCTCTCCTGCCAGGCGCGGCTGAGCTCCTGAACGAAATCCTGAGGGCAGCCGTCGATGACCCGCGTCGCTCGGATGGCCTGGTCGAAGAAGAGCACCATGGCTTCGCCGAGGTCTTGGTGATGGTCGGCCAGATAATCGCGCTCCTGCCGAGTCGAAAGCCGCTGGCCGCGGGCGACTCGGAGGAAGAAACGAACGATCCAATCCTGTGAAGGTGCTCCAAGGAAGAGGAGATGGCGGCGTTTGAGGACGCGGAAGAGATTTTCCAACGTGTCGGACCGCTCCAGGAGCCCGCAGATGAATTCCATGTAGTCTTCTTCCCAGACCGCGAAGTCCGGGTAGGTATAGAGATCCCCCAGAATGTAGTAGGCCAGCGGATTGGCGTCAGGATCGGAGCCGCGCTGGCGCTCTAGCGGATGCGGGAGATCCTCCGGCCTACCGGAATGACCTTGGGGGTGAAACGCGAGGACGCCGTCCTCCTGCCGGAATCCAGGCCGCCGCTGCTCCAAGGCCTGCACCAGTAGGTGATCCGGAGTGCTGCTGATGTAGAGATCGAAGTCGCTGATCTCCGCCAGGCTCAGGAGTGCTTCTGGAGGATCCGCCGGAAGGGTGTCGAGGATCTCCCGCAAGCTCTCGTAGACCAACTGCCGGTCGCCGCCGCCTAGCAAGTGATCCCGGGCGACATCGTTCCAGGCTTCATATCTCTTCGAATTCGGCAGGCCCAATGCCTCGGCGAGGCGCGGAGCCAGCGCTCGATGCAGCGGAACAGGATCCCCACCGTTCGAGCTCGGCACCGTGACCAGCGACGGTCCCACCACCGGGATCACCTGGCGGTGGTGGATCATGCGGAGCAGCGAGCTCCATTCGCTGTCGTCAAGGCCGTGGGGCATAGCAAGTCCTAGGGCGGAGGTCTTCTACCACCTAGTTCCCATCTTCATCACGGATGTGACGAAATTCTATCCGACCGGAGGAATCTTTGCTGCTCTCCTGGAGAGGGAGCGATCAGGATGCCAGCTGCTGAAGAGCTTGTTCGCCGAAGCTCTCCCACCGCTCCCGCAACACCTCCGCCGTCAGATCCGCCCGCACTCTAGGCGGAAAGTACGCTGCGAAGGCTTCGAGATCGCTACCGGCGAGCCGGGCCTGGCGGACGGTGGCGCAGAGGTCGTGGTGGGGGAGGAAGCTGGTGTCGAGGGGATGCTGGGTGAGATAGCGGGTGGTGAAGGTGGCGAGAGCCTTGGGGCCGAAGAGCCAGTGGATCTCCGACCGGGCTTTGGCCAGGTCGATGAGGGGATCGCCGACCTCCGCATCCTCCCAATCGATCACCGCCACCAGCCGCCCGCCGCGCCAGAGGGTGTTGCCGGGCCAATAGTCGCCGTGGAGGAGGGCCGGTGGGTGGACCTGGGGCGGTGGGCCGGCGGATTGGAGGGCTTCGCGGAAGCGAGTGGGGTCGAGGGCGAGATCTTGGTTCGACCCGTGGGCTTCCAGCTCAGGGCAGGCAGGTGCTCGGCGCGGTAGCGAGGTGGGGTCGAGGCGGGCCAGGTCGAGGCAGGACAGATCGACGCGGTGGATCGCGGCGAGGTGGTCCGCCAGCTGATGGACGTAGGGCTCCTCATCCTGGGGCGCGAGGTCCATCTCTCCCTCGACATAGCCCAGCACCTGGTAGGGAGCGGGGAGGATCTCGCCGGTGAGGTCGAGGTGGATGGGACGGGGGACTGCCAAGCCCTGGCCGTGGAGGGCTTCGAGGAGCCGAAACTCCCGTTTCGCCGCGGTGGTCTCCGGACGGCCGACGGAGTCGTGGCGGTGTTGCCGGACGATGAAGCGGTGGAGCTTGCCGGTGGGCTCGCGTAGCTCCAGGGCGGTCATCTGGGCCGAGCTGCCTCCTCCAAGCCTCCAAACTTGGGAGTCCGTCGCACGGGGAACGAGCTGTTCCAGTAGAGCGTCTGGGAGCGGAAGTTCCTCGGTTTCTTTCATGCTGCTTTTCCTATCGAGCAGTCTCTCGACGAGATGAGATCGGGAGATTGCGCGGGAACTTCACAAGCAGGTCCGTCAATACCAACGAAGCCATAGTCGACAACTATGACCAGGAAAGGAGTCACATCATGGCGACCTGTGGATTGTGCAACGGAAGCGGGAACTGTCAGGGAACCTGCGGCGGAACCGGAGACAACGGTTCGGGGCCGGGGAGCTGCGGTGCCTGTCACGGGACGGGAAGTGTAGCCGCTGCAACGGCACTGGGCGGACCTGAGATCACGAGGCGCGGCGGTGACCATCGCCGCGCCTCGCTTTCCAGCTCAACTGTCACCACTCACTCCCAATCCTCCACTCGCAGCCCCACCACCCGCGTGAACTCCCGGGTGTTGTGGGTCACCAGCACCAGGTCGTGGGCGCGGGCGGTGGCGGCGATGAGGAGGTCGTTGGGGCCGATGGTGCGGCCCTCGGATTCCAGCTCGGCGCGGATCAGGCCGTAGTGCTCGGCGCAGAGGGCGTCGAAGGGGACGGTGGGGAAGGGCTCGAAGAAGCGTTGGAGTAGAAGGAGATTCTCCTCTACCCGCTGGCTCTTGCGGGCACCGTAGAGGAGCTCCGCTTGGACCACTGTGCTGAGGCGTAGGTGGCCCGGCTCGTGCTGCTGGAGGCGCTGCACGAGCCGGGGGGAGGAGCCGTTGAGGAAGCGGATGCAGGCGTTGGTGTCGAGGAGGTAGGTCACAGGCGGTCCCGAACCTCCGCCGTGCCCTGGTCGCCCCGCTCCAGGGCGGGACCACTCCAGCCGCCGGCGACCTCCTCGAAGAACCCGTCCGGCCACCCGCTGCCGATCTCCTTGCGGACGATCTGGGCGATGTATCGGGAGAGGGTCAGCCCCGCCGCCTCGGCACGGCGACGCAGCTGGTCTTCCACTTCGCTGGGGACGTAGAAATGCAGTTGGGCCATGACGGTGGCCTCCTTTCGTGGGGTGGGCCGCAGCCGCGGGCTCAGGGCTTGGCTCGGAGGCTTGGGCGGCGGTGATCGAGGGCTCGGCTTCCGGAAGGGAAGCTTGCCGTTGGTGACGGTGTTGGTGGTGGGCTTGTCGGTTGCCGGCTCGCTGGTCTCGGGTGGAGTGGTGAGGCACCTCCTCGTGGCGGTTGCTCGGAGCGACTATGTGGACTATGTGCATGCTACACATTTCGGGGGAGACGTGCAAGGTCGAATCCATCTTCGCCAGCCTCCTCATCCCGTCACCCGCCGATCCAAAGCCCGATACTGAATCGCCTCCGCCACATGGGCCGAGGTCAAGGTCTCCGAGCCGGCGAGATCCGCCAGCGTGCGGGAGACCTTGAGGATGCGGTCGAGGGCGCGGGCGGAAAGCCCTAAGCGTTCGAAGGCGCGGTCGATGAGGGTGGTGGCGGCCGAGTCCAAGGAGCAGTGCCGCCGCACCTCGTTGGCGGTCATGGCGGCGTTTACCGGGGCCGGATGGTCGGGGCCGAAGCGGGTTCGTTGGATCTCCCGCGCCGCCAGCACCCGTGCCGCCACCGGCTCGGTGCGCTCGCCGGGTTCCGCCCGCAGCTCGTCCAGCTGCACCGCCGGCACCTCCACGTGGAGGTCGATGCGGTCCAGCAGCGGGCCGGAGATGCGGCGGCGGTAGCGTTCTACCAGCGGTGCCGAGCAGCGGCAGTCGAAGCGTTGATCGCCGAGATGGCCGCAGGGGCAGGGGTTCATGGCCGCCACCAGGGAGAAGCGGGCCGGGAAGGTGAGGCGGGCACGGGAACGCACCACGGTGATGGAGCCTTCCTCCAGAGGCTGGCGGAGGGCTTCCAGGGTGTCGCGGCGGAATTCCGGCAGCTCGTCCAGGAAGAGCACGCCGGTGTGGGCCTGGCTGGCCTCACCGGGGCGGGGCATGGAGCCGCCGCCCACCAGGCCCGGGGTGCTGATGCCGTGGTGCGGGCTGCGGAACGGGCGCTGGCGGATGAGGCCCGACGGCGGCTGCTCGGCGACCAGGGATTGAATCTTGGTCACCGAAATGGCCTCTGCCATGGTCAAGGGCGGCAGCAGCCCCGGCAGGCGGCGGGCGAGCATGGTCTTGCCGGAACCCGGTGGGCCCACCAGCAGAAGGTTGTGGCCGCCGGCGGCGGCGACCTCCAGGGCGCGGCGGGCGGCCCGTTGACCGCGCACGTCCGCCAGGTCGGGGATGTCGCCGAGGGTGATCTCATCCGGGTGGGGCGCCGGCACCGGCTCCAGAGGCCGATGGCCCAGCAGGTGCTGGACTAGATCCTCTAGAGCGTCCACGGCGACCACCGGAATGCGGTCCAGGGCCGCCGCCTCCGGCGCGTTGGCGCTGGGGAGGATCACCTCCTTGGCGCCCCGCCGGTGAGCCAGGTCGGCGATGGCCAACCCTCCCCGCACCGGCCGCACGGTACCGTCCAACCCTAGCTCCCCGCAAAGCAGGCGTCCTTCCAACACCTCCTGAGGCACGTGGCCGTGGGCCGCCAGCAACGCGCCGGCGATTCCCAGGTCCAGGTGATTTCCTTCTTTCCTCAGGTCCGCTGGAGCCAGGTTGACGATCACCGCCCGGGGCGGGAGATCGAAGCCGCAGTTCTTAATCGCCGACCGTACGCGTTCGCGGCTCTCGCGGACGGAGGCATCGGGGAGACCGACGATCTGCGTCTGCGGCAAACCGGGGTGGACGTCCACCTCGATTTCCACGGCGCGGGCGTCGATGCCCCACGGGGTAGCGGATTGTGCTTGAGCAATCATCACCCCCTAGGACGCAAAGGGGGTGAGGGATCTGGCAGGTTTCTCGAGGTTTTCTGCGAGCGACTCGCAGAGCTGGGTTGGGGCGTCCGATCAGTCGGAGGCTGAAGCCTGACTGGGAGACTGTGGAGCGGGGAGGCGGAGCCGAGCACCGGCGGGCAGGGTCACGTGGTCGACGTGCCCGGAGGCGACGGGATCTTCGAGAACGCAGTGCACGTGGGTGGTGGAGCCCATGTGGGTGAAGACGCCCTGATGCTCGGTGGAGTAGAAGCCGACGAGGGTGCCGTCGGCCCGAGCGAGGCTCGAACGAACGCCGGCGGAGCGGTGGGCCTGGTGGGAGCTGGGGCCTTCGGGAAGCTGGCTTCCGTCGATGACGTGCCACTCCAGGTCCTCGAGCGCTCCTTCGACGAGGAAGGGGAAGGGCCCTTCGACATCGAAGCCCGCTCCGGACGCCAGCCGGCGGATCTCCGCTCCGAGGCTCTCGAAGGGAATTGGCTCTTCGAGGGTCAGGCTCTGCCACTCTGTAACCCGAGAGGAGACCAACAGAGCCGCTCCGGCTTCGCTCTGGCCGGTGACCTCGACGCGGGGTTCCCCTGCTGCGGGATAGGCCAGGTAGGCCTGCCCACCGAGGACGGTGATCTCTCCCGCCAGCTCCGCCAGAGCGCCGACGGCGCAGACCTGGGGATCGGGGAGCAGGGAGTTCAGCGACACCGCAGCGCCGATCGCTCCCTCGTGCATCATGGCGCGGAGGGATCCGTGGGTCTCCACGGGGGAAGCAGAGCTCCCTGCCCAGGCGGTGAGGGCAAGGCCGAGGGCGGGAGCGAGGATCAGGATGAGGAATAGGGGGCGGTGGAGGTTCGGTTGCATAGAGAGTCCTCGGAGGTTTGGGTCTCGGAGTTTCCGGTAGGGAAGCGAGCGTCAGTGGAAAGTCGCGACTCGTCCTTCAATATGGGATAATAGCGAATTGACTCGTAGTTTCGGAGACTGGAGAGATCCGGCTCCCCTCGCTTGAACTTGGATCCGGAGGTGAACTTGAGCCAGAATCCACCCTCCTACCCGGCGCCCGTCCGCGGCGCTGAATCTCGTCCCAACGCACTCGCTGCAAGCTTTCCTTCCCGTCAGCGGTACCGCCTTGTTGGCTGGTCCCTGCTGGGCATCGGCTTCCTACTCCTCGCTGCCTGGACCTTCACCGCCCGCGGCGCTTCGCTGCCTTCCAAGCCCGACATTCCCGAGATGGAGGATGGTGTGCCGATGGTCGCAGCGGCCGGCTCGGTGTGCGACCTGCTGGAGCTCGACCGCCGCTTCGAAGAGCGGAGCGGTTTGAGCGATATTTTTCAGCCCGACACCCTCAGTTTTTCCCTGCACTTCAAGCATGTCCACAGCCCCTACCGGCGCATGTCGGCCTTTCTCATGCCCGGCGAGACCTTCGAGCTGGAGGCGGTTTCCTCCATCGGTCAGCCGGAGTTTCGAGCCTGCTCCTGGGGTGGAACCCTGCAGCACCACGACTCGGCCCGATGGTCCTGGACCGCTCCGGAGGAGCCGGGGATCTATCGGCTCTACGTCGCTTCGCCGACCACCGGCGAGGCCCAGCAGCTGCATCTTTTCGTCATGGTGCCCTACGAAGGTGAGCGGAGCCTGGAGGGCTACCGCATCGGGCAGTACCAGAGCCGCCCGCTGCGCAACAATCCCGCCTACAACGTGCCCCAGGGGATGGTGCGGGTGGATCGGCCGGAGGATCTGGACATTTGGGTGACGCCGCACTTCCAGCTGCGTCAATTCCAGTGCAAGCAGGCCGGCGACTACCCCAAGTTCATCATCGTCAAGGAGAAGATGCTCCTGAAGCTCGAGCGGCTCTTGGAGGAGGTCAACCGCCGGGGCATCGACGCCCGCACCTTCGCCGTGCTGAGCGGTTTTCGGACGCCCCAATACAACGCCGCCATCGGCAATCCCACCACCTACAGCCGCCACGCCTACGGCGACGCCGCCGACATTTTCGTCGACGAAAATGGGGATCAGCGCATGGACGACCTGGACGGCGACGGCCGCGAGACGGTGGCCGACGCTCGAATCCTCGCCGGCATCGTCGAGGACCTGGTGGGGGACGATACCTTCGAAGACTTCATCGGTGGCCTAGGCCTCTACGGTCCCAAGCCTCATCGCGGGCCCTTCGTGCACGTCGACACCCGCGGTTTCAGGGCGCGCTGGTAGCCAACTGCCCCAACTCCGCCAACGCCGCGGCGATGATGCGGTCGCGGCCGTAGATGTCGGGGAGGAAGTGGGGCGCTCCGGTGAGGTCCAGGAAGGCGGTTTGGTAATAGAGGATCACCGGAATCGGTCTGGGTAGGGGGACGCGGGTGGTCTGCTTGCCTTCCAGAGCCTTCTCCAGGCGTTCCCGGTCCCAGGTCTCACTCCCCGCCATCACCAGCTCCGCCAGGTCCAGGGGCTTGGACAGACGCACACAGCCGTGGCTCAGGGAGCGGCAGGCGATGGAGAAGTCGCGTTGGGCCGGGGTGTCGTGGAGGTAGACGTCGTATTGATTGGGGATGAGGAATTTGATCTTCCCCAGGGAGTTGCCCGGCCCCGGGCGCTGGCGGAAGCGGTAGGGGAGGGTCTTGGCGGTGAGCTCTCCCCAGGGAACGGTGGCGGGGTCCACCGCCGGCGCGCCTTCGTCCCAGCTCGCCAGCACCTCGAAGCCGTTCTTCTCCAGATAGCTCGGATCCTTCTGCACTTTCGGCAGGATCTCCTTTGCCGCGATGGACGCCGGCACGTTCCACGGCGGGTTGAGCTCTAGGTGGGTCATCTCGCTGCGGAAGACCGGTGTCGGCCAGCTTTCCCGCCCCACCACCACCGCCATCTCCAACGCCGGCCGGCCCAGGGGGCCATAGGCAACTAGCTCGTAGTGGGGGATGTTGACGACGATGCGCGCCCCCCGTTCAGAATCCCTCTCGCCGCCGTCGGTACTCGACCGGCGGCTCAAGCGCAGGCGTTCGAGGTTGATCTCGATCTGCTGGATCCGCTCGATCACCGGGCGGTTGAGCTGGGCCAGGGTCCTGGGACCGAGCTTGCCGTCCTGCTCCAGGCCGTGGCGCGCCTGGAAGCGCTGGATCGCCTGCTCCAGTAGCTCCGGGAAGATCACCTGCCGGTCTTCCGAGGTAGCGAGCTGCATCTCCCATTCCACATCCAGCGCTCCCACCTCCTCGGCGTAGAGGTCGCCCTCCGCCAGCAGCCGGGCTACCAGCGCCTGGGCGCGATCCACCGGCAGGCTTTCCCCCACCGCCAGGTCGTCCCCCGCCGGCACCGCGGGCCAGCCGCCGTGGCGGGCCAGCTCCCGATAGTGGGAGAGCATGTGCCGTAGCTTGCGGGTTCGCTGGTCGGGCGCTGCGAGCTGCTGGCGCAGAGGGTCGAGGGAGCCCGCCCGGAAGCACCGCTGGAGGAGCAAGACGGCGTCGACGGAGGGGGGCTGCGCCGCCTCCATGCCGACGGCGGCGGGATCGATGCGGCCTTCCAGCTCGTCGAGGATGAAGGCGAAGAAGACGGTGCTCAGGGCGACATCGAGGCCGATGCGCTCGTCCGCTGATTTGCGCTCCTCGCGCTCCGCCACCGCCAGGCGACGCTGGAGGTCGGTGACGGAATAGGTCTCCGGCCGCAGGCCCAGCTCGTCCGCTCGGCTCAGCAGGCGGAGGAGGTCGCGGGCCAGGGAGACCGGGCGCTGGCCGGAAAACCAAGCCGGCCGGAAGTCCTGGTCACGGTAGAAGCTCCGCCGCAGCTCGGCGATGCGCTGTCGCCGCTGGGGGCTGGTGGAGCGCATCAGGCGAGCGTCGGCGGTGGAATCTTCCAGGGCCGACGCCATCAGGGTCCACTCCATGCTCGGCAGTTGGCGAGTCAGGGCCTCGAGGGACTGAGCACGAGCCGCTGGCGCCACCAGCACCAGCACCAGCACGAGGACGGGCACGGCGAGGATGGGGGCCAGGAAGAAGCGGCGGAGGGGTAGACGCTCTCTCATCGGGCTGACTCTATCGCCCCTCCCGGGGCCGTTGGAATCCGGCGCCGGAGGAAGCCTAAATATGGCATCCTTGGAGCCGTCCGCCACGGACTTCCATCATTTTGCCCATGACCCGTTCTTCCATCATTTTGCCCATGACCCGTTCTCGCCGCATCTTCATCGCCACCGCCCTTGGTTGCGCCCTCGCCGTCATGCTGGCGGCGGTCTTGGTGTTGCTCCTGGCCTGGTGGATGGAGCGCCTGGAAGCTCCGCCGGCGCATCCGGAACAGGCGGCGGTTCCCCGCATCGAGGAGACCTTGCGGGCCGGCCTGAGGCCGCCACCGCCGTCCCCTCAGCTGCTGCAGCGGGCCCGGGGCTTGATGGGCGAGGTTAGCGAGCACTCTTGCGGCCCCTACCTCTTGCTCACGGACGTCGAGGACCCTCAGCTGGTGCGTTCCTGCAAGAGCCTGGCGAGCTCCCTTGATCGGGTCTATGAGGAGAGGTACGGCCTCGATCTGGACGGGGCGTGGGCGCCGGAGGGGGCGCTGGTGATCTTCGCCCGGCGGGGAGCCTTCCGGGAGCTCGCCCGCCAGGAGGGCGGGCCGAGGGTCGGCTACGCCGGCTACTCCAGCGGCTCCCAGAGCGTGGTGGTGCTCACCGCCGAGGGAGCCCAGCAAGCGGAGCTGCTGCGCACCCTGACCCACGAGCTCACCCACCTGGTGAACCGCCGGACCTTGGGCAGCGGTCTGCCTCGCTGGTTGTCCGAGGGTTTGGCGGACGGCGTGGGGGATAGTGCCGTTGCCGGTGGCTGGCTGGCGCTGGAGGGGCTGGCCGGCGTCGAAGGGCCGGCCCGGCGGCTCTATCTGGCCTACGGAGAGGCCATGGTGCCGAGCCTGGAGCGTCTCCTCTCCCTTCAGCGCGGCGACTTCGACCGCGGCACCGTGAGCTTCGACTACGAGCAGAGCGCCCTCTTCGTTCGCTATCTGCTCCACGACGACGCTCTGGCGGCAGGCTTTCGGGCCTATCTGCAGCGGCTGGCGGCAGGGGAGGAGTATGACGCCGAAGCTCTTCGGGAGAGCCTGGGGCGATCCTGGGGAGAGTTGGATCGAGGGTTGGAGGCGTGGCTTCAGCGGTCCATGGAGAGCGGCTGAAACCGAATCCCGGAGACCGGCATGGCCCGCGGCTGGGATTTGAGATAGACTCTCGCCGCCTTTGGACGCAAAGGCTTTAGCGACCACGGCCCGTTGCCGCTCTGGTCTTCCGCTCCGGTCAAAACCCACCGTTCGCCGCAGTCCGCTTGCCGGAGCCGAGTCATCCTATGCAGCCGACCTCCCCTAGCCCTTCGCCTTCGCCCATGCCCAGTCTTTCCTGGGCAGGATTGTGGGCGACCTTGCGTTCGGTGCTGGTGCCGGCGGTGGTGTTGGCGTTGGTGGCGGGGTTGGCGGTGGGGCTTTGGGTGCAATTCTTGATGCCGCCGCGGTATCTGGCAGCGGCGGTGCTCTTGGTGCCGGGAACGGGCAATCGCAGCGGCGCCAACTTCCTGGGCCTCCAGGGCTATCAGCAGCTACTGGAGAGCGACGAGATCGTCCAGCGCACCGCCCAGCGGGTCTCGGAGACCTTTCCTGACCGCTCCGTCGAACCGGAGATAGGCCGCGAGCTGCTGACCCGCCGTATCGGCGACGGTCGCGGCGGTCCCGAGGCGGCCCGCCTGCTGCGGGTGGAAGCCCGGGGGCAGGAACCGGACGTCACCGCCGCCCTGGCGGAGACCTGGGTGACGGTCTTTTTGGACAAATGTGCGGATCTGGCGGATCGGGGCTTCGACGAGCGCACCGCGGAGCTGGACGAGAAGCTCGAGGAGGCGGAGGCGGAGGAGGCGCTGTTGACCACCGAGCGCCAGCGCTTGAGCAGCCTTATCGACGGCTCCTATCAGGACGCGGTGCTGGCCTGGGATCGCCGGTTGGCGGAGCAGCGGGCGGCGGCACGGCGGGAGCTGGCGACCTTCGACGAGGAGACCGCGGAGCTGGTGGCCGCCTTCTATGGCCGTCACGAGCTGGTGATGCGCCGCCTGAAGGTCGATGCCCTGGCGGAGACCTATCGCGCGCTGATGCTCGAGGAATCGGGCCGGGTGCTGCTGGAAGAGGACGACGAGCCGGCGGAGTCCCGGGATCCGGAGTCCTCGGAAGCCGAGAGCCGCTTCGATCCTTGGCGCAGCCCCGAAACCGGCGACGACGACGGAACCGGCGACGACACCAGTGAAGCGGCGGAGGAGCCGAGCTTCCCGGAATCCTATGTTCGTTCCGGCGACGATCTGCTGGAGATTCGCCGCAAGCTGATGACCAAGGGCGACAAGGTGCGCCGGGACGAGATTCTCCTGGAGACCCTCAAACGCCGCCGGTCCATCGAGCGCCAGACCCTCGAGGAGCGGCAGGAGACTCAACGCCAGGGTCTGCTGCGGGAGCGCGAGCTCGCCCTCTACGCCGCCGCCGATCAACAAGCGGATCAGCTGCTGGCGGTGGAACGGGATCTGCGGGACACCGAGACGGTGGTCAACAGTCTCATTCGCCGGCGCAGCAATCTCGACCTCAAGCGCGGCGGCTGCGACGTGGAGATCGCAGCAGCGGCGGTCAAACCGGCGCGGCAGGAGCCCCGTCGGACCCTGATCAAGGCTTTGATCGGCGTGCTCCTGGGCGCCGCCCTGGGGCTGGTGCTGGGCCTTGCCCGCCATGCCGGCCGGGCTGCCGGGAGCACCGCCTGAACGGAGCCTCTTCGACGAAAACTCTCGGATTCTCATCGCATGAAGGAACCGGCAGCGTCCCCGGTCGACGGGATCGGCGCGCGCCGTAGATTTGGAGGAAACACGTGGCCCATAACCATCTCATCGATCCCCATGGGGGGCGTCTCGTACAGCTCATGGCGGAGGACGGAGAGCGGCAGGAACTGCGCCAGCTCTCCCGCGACTGGCCGTCTCACAACCTAACGGACCGCCAGTTGCGGGACCTGGAGCTGCTGCTGGTGGGCGGCTTTTCGCCCCTGGAGGGCTTTCTCGGTCAGCAAGACTACGAGAGCGTCCTGGACTCCCTGCGCCTCGCCGACGGCACCCTCTGGCCCATGCCTATCATGCTCGACCTCGACGCCGAGCTGACGGAGCAGCTGGAAGAGGGGAGCTGGCTGGCCTTGCGCGACGTCGAGGGTGCCATGGTGGCGGCGTTGCAGGTCCAGGAGCGCTGGCAGCCGGATCTGGAGCGGGAGGCCCAGGCGGTCTTCGGCACCACCGACGATCACCATCCCGGAGTGGCTCAGCTCATGTCCCGGAAGGGGCGTTGGTACGTCGCCGGCCGGCTGGTGGGCATGGACGGCCCGACCCACTACGATTTCCGCATCCTGCGGCACACGCCGGCGGAGCTGCGGGCGGCCTTCGCCAAGCGCGGCTGGCGCAAGGTGGTGGCCTTCCAGACCCGCAACCCCATGCACCGCGCCCACCTGGAGCTCACTCTGCGGGCCGCCAAGGAGGTCGAGGCCAATCTGCTCATCCACCCGGTGGTGGGGCCCACCAAGCCGGGAGACGTGGACCATTTCACCCGGGTGCGCTGCTATCAGGCGGTGCTGCCGTTCTATCCCCAGCACACGGTGATGCTCTCGCTGCTGCCCCTGGCCATGCGCATGGGCGGCCCCCGGGAGGCGCTGTGGCACGCCATCATTCGCAAGAACTACGGCTGCACCCACTTCATCGTCGGTCGCGACCACGCCGGTCCCGGCAATGACCGCGACGGCAATCCCTACTACGGTCCCTACGAGGCCCAAGAGCTGCTCTCGGAGCACCAGGAAGAGCTGGGTATCCAGATGGTGCCTTTCCGCATGATGGTCTACGTCGAGGAACGCGATACCTACATGCCTCTGGACGAGGTCCAGGAAGGACAGCGGGTGCTCAATATCTCCGGCACCGAGCTGCGGCGGCGGCTGTCCGCGGGACACGAGCTTCCGGAGTGGTTCACCTACCCGGCGGTGGCGGAGGAGCTGCGGCGTACCTATCCCCCGCGCCATCAGCAGGGCTTCACCGTCTTCTTCACCGGCCTCAGCGGCGCCGGCAAGTCGACCATCGCCAACGTCCTGCTGACCAAGCTGCTGGAGGCCGGCGGCCGGCCGGTGACCCTCTTGGACGGCGATATCGTGCGCAAGAATCTGAGCTCTGAGCTAGGCTTTTCCAAGGAGCATCGGGATCTCAACATCCGGCGCATCGGCTTCGTCGCCTCGGAGATCACCAAGAACGGCGGCATCGCCATCTGCGCTCCCATCGCGCCCTACGAAGGGGTCCGGCGGGAAGTCCGCCAGGAGGTAGAGAACGGCGGCGGCTTCGTCCTCGTGCACGTGGCGACGCCGCTGAAGGTGTGCGAGGAGCGGGACCGCAAGGGGCTCTACGCCAAGGCTCGGGCCGGCATCATCCAGGAGTTCACCGGAATTTCGGATCCCTACGAGGAACCCAAGGACGCCGACCTGGCACTCGATACCAGTGACCTCTATCCGGAGGAGGCGGCCCAGGCGGTGCTTCTGCACTTGGAGAAGGAAGGCTTCATCGGTCCCCAGCGGAATCCCTGAGGGGAACGGTCCCCGGGGGAGTCATTTCCTCCGGGGAAGGTCGGACCGCGGTGAAGAACCCGGAACTATGAGAAGGAGCTAGGGCATGTCCAGCGCGCAAGAGTTGCAGCGCAGCATTGAAGACGGCAGCGCCCGGGTGGCGGTCATCGGTCTCGGCTATGTCGGCCTGCCGGTAGCGTTGAGCTTCGCCGAGACCGGTTTGACGGTTCTCGGCTTCGACATTGATGCCGCCAAGGTGGAGAGTCTGAACCAGGGCCAGTGCTACATCCGGCACCTCGACGCCGGCCGTCTCACCAGCGCCTTGGAGGCGAAGCGCTTCGAGGCGACGGTGGATTTCGACCGCCTGGCGGAAGCGGAGGTCATCGTGGCCTGCGTTCCCACACCGCTGGACGCCTACCGCCAGCCGGATCTGAGCCACGTGGTGCACACCACCGAGGCCATTGCCCGGCGGCTGCGGCGGGGGCAGCTGGTGATCCTCGAATCCACCACCTATCCCGGAACCACCGATGAGGTGGTGGCGGAGGTGCTGGGAAAGAGCGGGCTGGCGCTGGGGGAGGACTTCTTCCTCGCCTACTCGCCGGAGCGCGAGGACCCGGGGAACCCGGACTTCAGCACCACCGACATTCCCAAGGTGGTGGGAGGAACGGACGAGGCGTCCGGCGACCTGGCGGAGTCCTTCTACCGCCGGGCCTTCCCGCAGGTGCATCGGGTTTCTTCGGCCCGTGCCGCCGAGGCCACCAAGCTGATGGAGAATATTTTCCGGGCGGTGAATATCGCCCTGGTGAATGAGCTCAAGGTGGTCTACGACAGCATGGACATCGACATCTGGGAGGTGCTGGACGCCGCCAACACCAAGCCCTTCGGCTTCATGCGCTTCAACCCCGGCCCCGGCTGGGGTGGCCATTGCATTCCGGTGGATCCGTTCTATCTGAGCTGGAAGGCTCGGGAGTACGGCCTGACGCCGCGCTTCATCGAGCTTGCCGGGCAGGTCAATGTGGAGATGCCCCGTTGGGTGGTGGACAAGCTCCAACAGGCCCTCAACCAGCGCCGCAAGGCCCTCGCCGGCAGTCAGGTCCTGGTGCTCGGGCTGGCCTACAAGAAGGATATCGACGATCCCCGGGAGAGCCCGGCCTTCGAGATCATCCACCGGCTTCTGGAGCTGGGGGCGGAGGTCTCCTACCACGATCCAAGGATCCCCAAGGCGCCGTCCATGCGCAGCTGGCCGGATCTGCCGGCGATGGAATCCCGCCCCCTAACCGCCGAGACCCTGGCGGCCACCGACGCGGTGCTGTTGATCACCGACCACTCGGACGTGGACTACGATCTGGTGGTCGAGCATGCGCCGCTGGTGGTGGACACCCGCGGCATCTACCGCCGGCATTTGGACAACCTGGTCCGGGCCTGAGGGGGTGGCGATGGGGGAGGATCCTATGGAGTCGGCACGGACGGAAGCAGCTTCGGGGCGCGCTGCGGCTGGGGACTGGCAAGGGGTACCGGTGCTGGTCACCGGCGGCGCCGGCTTCATCGGCTCGCACCTGGTGGATGCTCTGGTCAACGCCGGCGCCGACGTCCGGGTGCTGGACAATTTCGCCACCGGCCGCCGGGAGAACCTGCGGGCCGATGGCTTCGAGCTCGTCGAAGGGGATTTGCGGCGGGCGGAGGACTGCCGTGCTGCGGTGGCGGGCCGGCAAGTGGTCTTTCACCAGGCGGCGCTGGGCTCGGTGCCGCGCTCCATGGCGGACCCCGCCACCTCCCTGGAGGTCAACGTCGCCGGTACCGCTCGCCTCTTCGCCGAGGCCCGGGATGCCGGCGTCGAGCGCATCGTCTACGCCTCCTCCTCCAGCGTCTACGGCGACCACCCGGGGCTGCCGAAGGTGGAAGGGGTGGAGGGCAAGCCCCTCTCCCCCTACGCCCTTTCCAAGGTGATGAACGAGGAGCTGGCGGAGACCTTCGGCCGCTGCTTCGAGCTGCGTTTCATCGGCCTGCGCTATTTCAACGTCTACGGGCCGCGGCAGAATCCCCACGGCGCCTATGCGGCGGTGATCCCGCGCTTCTTCAGCGCGTGCTACGCCGGCGAGGCGCCGGTGATCTACGGCGATGGGGAGCAGAGCCGCGACTTCACCTTCATCGACGACGCCGTGGCCGCCAATCTGTGCGCCGCCGGCGCTCCGGAGGAAGCCTGGGGACGGGCCTACAACGTCTCCGGCGGCCGGGAGGTGACGGTAAATCGGCTGGTGGAGCTGGTGCGGGACCTCGCCGGCGGGCCGGAGCCCGAGTATCAGCAGCCGCGCCCCGGCGACGTCCGCGCCTCGCTGGCGGATCTCAGCGCCTCTCGCCGACTGCTGGGCTACGACCCGCAGGTGGTGCTGGAGGAAGGGCTCCAGCGCACCCGCGCCTACTACCGGCAGCTGAGCCCGGCCTCCTCCCCGTGAGCTGACGGCCGTGGACCGCCGACCCCAGGATTCTCCGCCGATCCCCGCCCCGGAGAGCTCCGGTGGGCTGGGGCGCCGTCTCTCGGAGGCTCTGGAAACCCTGCTGCGAAGCCAGGGCTTGGGGGCGGTGCTCCTGCGCGGCGGCGGCGGCGCTCTGCTGGTAACCCTCGCCGGCACCGCGGTGAATCTCGGCTGTCACGTGCTCCTGGCCCGCTGGCTGGGGGAAAAGAGCTACGGAGTCTACGCCTACTGGCTCACCTGGGTGGGCATCCTCGCCCTGCTCTCCCGTCTGGGGCTGGAGACCGCGCTGGTGCGCTTTCTGGCCGGATATCGGGCCCAGCGAGAGTGGTCTCTGAGCCGCGGTCTGCTGCGGCGGGCGGATCAGCTCTGCTTGCTGGCGGCGGTGGTGGCCGGCGGCCTGGGTGCAGGGGCGCTGATGGTGTTGGCACCGCGGCTGGAGCGGGAAATGCTGGTGGCGGGCTGGACCGCCGCCCTGGTGGTTCCGGTACTGGCGCTTCTGGGGCTGCGCAAGGGCGCTCTCCAGGGGCTCTCGCGGGTGGTGCGGGGGCAGGTGCCGGACGCCCTTCTGCGGCCCCTGCTGCTGAGCGCCGCGGTGGCGGTGGCCTGGTGGCTCGGCGGGGCTCGCTCGGCGGTGATGGCCATGGGGCTTACCGTCGCCGCCTGGACCGGGGCTTTGCTGCTGGCTTGGCTGTGGCAACGCCGAGCCCTCGGGGAAGAGGGTGGAGCCGGAGCCGAACCCGCCTACCGCACCCGCGCCTGGCTGCGGGTCTCCCTGCCGCTGCTGCTGGTCTCCGGCATGCGCCAGCTACTGAACCAAACCGACGTGCTGCTGGTGGGTATGCTGCTGGGCCCGACGGAGGCCGGGGTGTATTTCGTCGCCGCCCGCATGACCCACCTCATCTCCTTTGGCCTGGTGGCGGGGAACGCCGTCGCCTCACCGCTCATCGCCGAGAGCCACACCCGCGGGGAAGAGCAGCGGCTGCAGCGGCTGGTGACCCTCAGCTCTTGGGGCGCCACCGTTGCCGCCGGCGGCTTGGCGGTGGCTCTCTTCGTGCTCCGGGGACCGGTGCTGGGGCTCTTCGGCGGGGCCTTCGTCGCCGGTGGCGCGGTGCTCGGCATCCTCGCCGCCGGCCAGGTGGTGAACGCTGCCACCGGTCCCGTGGGCCAGCTCCTCAACATGACCGGGCACCAGGACGCCAACGCCCGCATCCTGGCCTGGATCACCGCCGCCAATCTGCTCTTCAGCTATCCCGCCATCCTGCTCCTGGGCAGCGTCGGGGCGGCGGTGGTGACCAGCACCCTGGTGGCGGCGAAGAATCTGTGGACCTGGGTGGTGGTGCGGGAGGTGTTGGGGATCAATTCCTCGATTCTGCCGCTGCCGGTACGGGGCACCGGAGGCTCGGGATCATGAGCCGTCGAGCTTCTCGAGCTCAGCCACCGCTGCCCAATCTCATCGTCGGCGGTGCTCAGCGGGCGGGCACCACCAGTCTGCACTATCTGCTGGCGGGGCACCCCCAGATCTACTTTCCGGACAAGCCCCAGGAGATCCACTTCTTCGACGTCGACGGGGCCTACGACCGGGGGCTGGAGCACTACCGCCGCCTCTTCCGCGGCTGGCAGGAGGAACCGTGGGTGGGGCAGACCTCGCCCCTCTATCTCTTCGAGCCCTCGGTGCCGGAGCGCATTCACCGCCACCTGCCCCAGGCGCGGATGATCTTCATCCTGCGTCAGCCGGTGGCCCGGGCCTACTCCCACTATTGGTTGGAGGTGCGCTACGGCTGGGAGACGGAGAGCTTCGAGCGCGCCCTGGAGCTCGAAGAGGAGCGCCTCGCGGGCGGCTTCGACGCCCGGCGCAACTACTCCTATGTCGCCCGGGGACGCTATGCGGAGCAGCTCCAGCGCTACCACGATCTCTTTCCCCGCCGGCAGATTCTGGTGCTGCTGCAAGAGGAGCTGCGGGCCGATCCCGAACGCTTCATCGGCCGCTGTGCCGAGTTTCTCGACCTGCCGGCGGAGGGTTTTCCGGCGCCGGGAGGGCGCGTGGCTCACCGCAACGCCGCCCGCCTGCCCCGGTGGCCGAGGCTCCAGCGCTGGGCGCGGCCGGTGCGGGAAGTCTTCCCGCGCTTCGGGTACCTGGTGGACCGGCTCAACCTCCAGCGGCGTTCCTACCCACCGATGGCGGAGGACACCCGCCGGCGGTTGGAGGAGCTCTTCGCGCCGGAGATCGATGCCTTCGAAGAGCTCACCGGAATCGACGCTACGGTCTGGAGGCCGAAGGATTGGAGGCCGCGATGACCGACAACGTTTCGACCGCAGCGGTGGAGCTCCTGGAGAGCCTCGGCCCGCTGCTCATCACCGGCGGCCGGCAGCGCGCCGACGCACACTTCCGCGACGAGTGGCACCAATATCGGGAGGCCCGGATCCTGCGCCTCGATCCGCGTAGTGGCGAGGCGGAGGTGGTGGTGCACCACACCAGCCCGGAGGAGGCCCGGCCGGCGGAGCAGCCGTCCTACGTGTTCAAGAGCGCCACCGTCGCCGGCGGCCGGCTCTATGCCTGCACCCAGACCGAGGTCCTGATCTACCAGCTTCCTGACCTGGAGCAGGTGGGCTATCTTTCCTTGCCCTGCTTCAACGATCTGCACCACGTGCGCCCGGGGCGCCGCGGGCACCTGCTCATCGCCGTCACCGGTCTCGACCTGGTGGTGGAGGTGAGCCTGGAAGGGGTGGCCACCCGCCGATAGTCGACGCTCTCGTCGAAGCGCTGGAAGGGCTCCTCGTCCTCCAACACGCTCCACCGGCGGGTCACCTCCCCTTCCAGGCTCAC
>JAXHTF010000031.1 GCA_034211275.1 Acidobacteriota bacterium | reverse complement strand
GGCAAGTTGAAGCCCCAGCCCCTCAACGTCGCCGGGGATCTCTACATCGCCGGCGAGTGCCTGTCCAGCGGCTACATGGGCTCGCCGGCGCTCACCGCGTCGAAATTTCTTCCCGATCCGTGGAGCGAGATCCCCGGCGGACGTATGTACCGCACCGGCGACCGCTCACGCTATTGGGCAGACGGCAATCTGGAGTTCCTGGGCCGCCTCGACGCTCAGGTCAAGGTGCGCGGCTACCGCATCGAGCTGGGAGAGATCGCCGCCGCCCTCACCGACCACGAGAGCGTCTGCGACGCCGCGGTCATCGTCCGCGAGGACACTCCGGGGGATCAGCGGCTGGTGGCCTACATGGTGCCGGAGGAGGGGATGGAGGTCTCCGGCGGCGAGCTGCGGCCGTACCTCCAGCAGAAGCTCCCGGACTACATGGTGCCGTCCCGCTACGTCACCCTCGACTCGCTGCCGGTGACCGCCAACGGCAAGCTCGACCGCGAGGCGCTGCCGGAGCCGGAGGGCGACCGGCCGGAGCTGGAGCAGGCCTACGTCGATCCCGAGAGCGAGGTGGAGCAGACCATCGCCGACCTCTGGCAGCAGGTGCTGGGGGTCGACCGGGTGGGGCGCCACGACAATTTCTTCGAGCTCGGCGGCCACAGCCTGCTGCTCACCCAGATCCACCTGGATCTGCAGCAGAAGCATCCCGAGCTGACCCTGGTGGACCTCTTCACCTACCCCACGGTGGCCTCCCTGGCGGAGCACCTGAGCCGCGCCGCCGGCGCCGCCGCGGAGGTGGAGCAGCATTTCGAGCGCGCCCGCGCCCGAGTGCAGAAGAAGACCGTCGATCAGGAGACGGACATCGCCATCGTCGGCATGGCCCTGCGCTATCCCAAGGCGGTGACCCCGGAGGAGTTCTGGGCCAACCTGACGGCGGGGCTCGAATGCATCGAATTCTTCACCCTGGAAGAGGTGCTGGAGGCCGGCGTCGATCCCGAGCTCGCCCGGCATCCGGACTACGTCCGCGCCGAGGGCACCGTCGCCGACGTCGACCGCTTCGACTGGCGTTTCTTCGGCTACGGCAGCAAAGACGAGGTGGAGCTCCTGGACCCGCAGCAGCGCATCTTCATGGAGTGCTGTTGGGAGGCCTTCGAGCGCGCCGGCTACAACCCCTACGACACCGGCTCGGTGGTGGGGGTCTTCGGCGGCGTCAACATCAGCAGCTATCTGTTCAACGCCCTCTACGACTACGACCCCTACAACGTCATGTCGTCCTTCCTCACCCGCATCGGCCTGCTGGTGGGCAACCAGAACGATTACCTGTGCACCCGCGTCGCCTACCACTTCGATTTGAAGGGGCCGGCGTTCACCGTGCAGACGGCGTGCTCCACCGCCACCGTCGCCAGCCACCTGGCGTGTCAGAGCCTGATGCGCGGCGAATGCGACATGGCCCTGGCCGGCGGCGTGCAGATCCGCGTGCCGCAGAATATGGGCTACCTCTACCAGGAGGGCGGCTTCCCGTCGCCGGACGGCCACTGCCGCTCCTTCGACGCCCAGGCCCGGGGCAACGTCCACGGCAACGGCGCCGGGGTGATGCTCTTGAAGCGGCTCTCCGACGCCCAGCGCGACGGCGACCACATCCACGCGGTGATCAAGGGCTCGGCGCTGGCCAACGACGGTTCGGTGAAGGTGGGCTTCACCGCCCCGGGGGTCAGCGGCCAGGCGCGGGCGGCGGCGGAGGCGCTGGCGGTGGCCGGCGTCGGCGCCGACGACATCGGCTATCTGGAGGCCACCGGTACCGCCACCGAGCTCGGTGATCCCATCGAGATCGAGGCTCTGTCCAAGGCCTACACCCTGACCACCGAGCGCCGGGGCTTCCTGCCCATCGGCTCGGTGAAATCGAATATCGGTCACACCGACGCCGCCAGCGGTGTCGCAGCGTTGATCAAGACGGCGCTGGTGCTGGAAAACCACCAGATTCCGCCGAGCCTGCACTATCAGGAGCCCAACCCGCGTATCGACTTCGACTCCAGCCCGTTCTTCGTCAACACCGATTTGCGGGACTTCCCCCGCAATGGAGAGCCGCGGCGAGCCGCGGTGCACACCTATGCCGTGGGCGGCACCAACACCCACTTCGTGCTCGAAGAGCCGCCGGCGCCGGTGCCCGGCGATGCGGGCCGGACCTGGCAGCTGCTGCCGCTGTCGGCGCGCACCAGCACGGCCTTGGGGGCGTTGGGAGAACGCTTCGAGGGCTATCTGGCGGGGCACCCGGAGGTGCCGCTGGCGGATGTGGCCTTCACTCTGCAGACCGGGCGCAAGGCCTGGCCGTTGCGCCGCTGGGTGCTGGCCCGGGACGCCGCGGAGGCGGCGGAGGTACTGAGCACCCTGCCGGAGCATCGCACCGGCGCCGCCTTCGACGCCGGGGACGGTGGCCGCGTGGCCTTGGTCTTCCCCGACCTGGAAAACCTCGACGCCGCCCTGGTGGCGGAGCTCTACGAGGCGGAGCCGAGCTTCCGCAAGGCTCTGGACGAGGCCCTGGCGATCCTCCGGGAGCAAGGCCTGAAGCTCGATCCCGTCTCTTTGCCGGCCTCTCCGGAGCCCGATGCCCGCGCGTTCGCGGCGGCCGTGGCGGCGGTGCAGGTGGCCCTGGGCGAGCTGTGGAGAACCTGGGGGCTGGAACCCAACCGGGTGGTGGGCTGGGGCAGCGGCGAGTTGCCGGCGGCGGTGGCCGCTGGTGCTCTCTCCGCCGCCGAGGCTCTGAATCTGGCGCTGGCCCGCGGCGCGGTGCTGGCGGCGGCGGAGATCGGCGAGGTGATGGAGATCTACGCCTCGGCGGAGCAGACGGTGGGCCTGCTGGCGGAGCTCGACGGCCTGGAGACGGTCTACGAGCTGCCCGAGGGCCCGTGCCGGGTGCGCGGCGCCTCCGCCGCCGTCGACGCTTTGGAGACTCGCTTGGAGGAGCTGGAGGTCGACGCCTTCCGCCTCGGCCCGGCGCCCTTGCCGGCCACCGCCGGGGCGGCGCTGGAAGCCTTCCGCGAGCGCGCCGAAACGGCCGCCGCTGGCGCGGAGGCTCCCCGGGCCCGGCTCTTGCTGGCTTCCCGGGGGAGCGCAGTGGAGGCCGCAGTGGAGGCCGCCGACGTCAAGGCTCCCGGCCTTTGGCTGGCTTCGCTGAAGGCCCCGGCGCGGCCGGCGGCGGCACTGGCGACGGCGTTGCCGGGAACCCTCGCGGCGGTCACCGCCGCTCTCGGCGGGGAAGGCCTGGCGGAGGCGGAAGCCGCTCGACAAGCCTCCGAGAGCTCCGACTCGCCGGCGGCCCAGAGCTTCGAGCTGCTGCCGGCTTTGGCGCCCTCGGCGGGCGAGGGCGGTTCTGAGCTCCCGGCCTCGGCTCGCCTCCTGGCCACCCTCGGCAACCTTTGGCTCGCCGGTGCGCCGGTGAGTTGGCGGGGGCTCTACCAGGACGAGCGCCGGCTGCGGCTACCGCTACCCACCTATCCCTTCGAGCGCGAGCGCATCTGGGCCGAGCCTCAGATGGACCGCCAGACCGCCATGGCGAATCTCTCCCGGGATCCCGGCCAACGCCGGCCGCTGGAGGAGTGGTTCTACGCTCCCTCCTGGAACCGCAGCGAGAGCTCTCCGGCGGTGGAGGAGATCGCCCCCGAGGGCGCCTGGCTGTGCTTCTGCGAGGCGGGAACCCTCGGGGACGAGCTGGGTCAGCGCCTCTCCCGGGCGGGCCGTCGGGTGATCACGGTGCGGGCCAGCGAGAGCTTCGAGGCTCAGGGAGAGGACGCCTACGCGGTGCACCCGCTGCACGAGGCGGACTATCTGCAGCTGCTCTCCGCCCTCGGCGACCTGCCCATCGCCGGTGCGGTCCACGGTTGGGGGCTGGAGACCGCGGCGAGTGCTGACGCCGGAGGCCTGGAAGATCTTCTCGCCGAGGAGCACCAGCGCTCCTTCTGGAGCCAGATGTTCTGGAGCCAGGCGCATCTGGCTCGTGCCTGGGCGGGATCCGGCCGCGGCGAGACCTTGCGGTGTGAATTGATCACCAGCGGTGCCCGGGAAGTGGTGGGGGACGAAGAGTTGGACCCCGCTTTGGCGCTGCCGCTGGCGGCGAGCCTGAGCCTGCCGCGGGAGTATCCGAACCTGCTCTGCCGAGCCATCGACGTGGCCGCTGGGGTTTCCGGCCCTCGCCGGGAGCTGCTGCTCGATCAGTTGACGGCGGAGCTGCTCCATCGTCCGTCGGAGCCGGCGGTGGCCTACCGCGGCCGGCACCGCTGGGTGGAGAGCTTCCAGCAGCTGGCGCCGCCGCCGGAGTCCGCTCCGCTCCCCATCTCCGGCCTGGTGCTGCTGGTGGGCGGTGCCGGACCGTTGGAGCTGGCGGCGGCGGAGTCGCTGGCGGCGCAGCATCGAGATGCCGGTCCGGACGAGAACGATCTCATCTTGGCGGTGGTCGGCGCTTCCGGCCTGCCGCCGCGGGATTCCTGGGAGGAGTGGCGCCGGCAGGCCGGCGACGACGATCCCGCCGCGGCCCGCATCGACCGTCTGCTGGCGCTGGAGGGCGACGGCGTCCGGGTGCTGGCGGAAGCGGTGGATCTCGGTGCTCCGGCCGCCGTGGCCGCCGCCGTAGCGAGGCTGGAGGAGGTCGCTGGGAAGGCCAATAGTGAGGTGCAGGCGGTGATCTACGGAGCGCCGGAGCTGTCTCCGGAGCTCACCCGCACCCTCGGCGAGCTCGATGCCGACTTCCTCGCCTACCGCCTGCGGGGGCGCCTGGAGGCCTTCGAGAGCGTCAGCGCCGCCCTCGCCGACCGCCCGGCGATCCACCTCCTCGCCTCCACCGTTGCGGCGGTGCTCGGCGGCCTGGCGGTGGCGGTGGATTGCGCGGCGGATCTCTACCTCGGTCTAGCGGCCCAGGCGCGCAGTCTGGCCGGTTCCGCCGGCCGCTTCCTATGCGTCGATTGGGACGCCGTGCGCTACGGCCACGAGAGCGCCGAGACCGCTGCCCGGCTTCCCGAGGACGCGGTGAAGAGCGCCGAGGTGCCCCAGGCGCTGGGGCATCTGCTGCGCCTCGCCGCCACCGCCGAGGGCAGCCGGGTGGTGCTCTCCACCACCGACCTGGAGGCTCGCCGCCGGCGTTCCTTCGGGGGCGATGAGGTTGCGGTTGGAGAGGATTCGGAGCTGCGTGCGCGCCCGGAGGACCTGCCCGAGCCCTACACCGCGCCGGAGACCGAGATCCAAAGCCAGGTGGCGGAGATCTGGGCCGAGGTCCTGGGCCTCGACCGGGTGGGGCTGCACGACAACTACTTCGATCTCGGCGGCAACTCGCTGATGGCCACCCAGCTGGTGTCGCGGCTGCGTGGCACCTTCCGGGTCGAGCTGGCGCTGCAGAGCTTCTTCGACGGCGCCACCGTCGCCGACGTCGCCGAGAGCATCGAAGTCGCTCGCTGGACCACCGAAGTGCAGGCCGAGGAGGCCGGCGGCGCGGTGGCGGTGGGGGCCGGGGAGGAGGTCGGCGAGATCTGATGGCCGGAACGACGACGGCGGATTTGGTGCAGCGCCTGCGGCAGGCGGGGGTGGAGCTCAGCCTCGACGGCGAGAGGCTGCGCTACCGCACTCCCGGCGGCCCGCCGCCGGCGGAGCTGCGGGCTGCGCTGGTGCGCCGGAAGAGCGAGATCGCGGCGGAGCTGATGCGCCAGGCAGCCGGCAGCTCGGCGGGGGCGGATCCCGCCCTGGCTCCGCTCCTCACGCCTTTGCGGGTGGGCTCTTTGGAGCTTGCCCACCGCATGGTGCTCTCCCCCATGGAGGTGGACTACAACGATCCCGGCGGTGCGCCCACGGAACGCACCTTCGCCCACTACGCCGAGCGCGCCCGCGGCGGTGCCGCCCTGGTGGTGGTGGAGGCGACCTGCGTCGAGACCCCGGTGGGGCGCCTGTCGCCGGCCCAGCTGCGCCTCGACGACGACAGCGTGCTGCCGGCGCTGGAGCGGCTGGTGACCACGGTGAAAGAAGCCGGGGCAAGCTTCGAGACGAAAATCGCGATCCAGCTCCAGCATGCCGGTCGGCGTACCTCCGCGGCCCTCACCGGCGAGACCCCGGTGGCGCCGTCGGCGACTCCCAACCACCGCGGCGAGACCCCCCGGGAGCTCGGCGAGGAGGGCATCGCCGCCGTTGTCGAGCGCTTCGCCGAGGCCGCCGCCCGGGCGCAGCTGGCGGGCTTCGACGCGGTGGAGATCCACGGTGCCCACGGCTACCTGGTGGCCCAGTTCCTCTCGCCCCTGGCCAACCAGCGGCAGGACCGCTACGGCGGCTCGGTGGAGAACCGGGCCCGCTTCCTGCTGGAGATC
This sequence comes from Acidobacteriota bacterium, assembly GCA_034211275.1. Lineage (NCBI taxonomy): Bacteria > Pseudomonadati > Acidobacteriota > Acidobacteriota bacterium. The sequence goes on along the minus strand of JAXHTF010000031.1, from coordinate 41,452 downwards.
GTCGCCGCCATCCGCCGGCGGGTGGGGCGGGACTTTCCCCTCTTCTGCCGGCTCAGCGCTTTCGAGGTGGAGCCCGGCGCCTCGCCGCAGCCGCGTCCCGGCGGCCTGACCCTGGAGGACACGATGGTCACCGCTGGGCTGCTGAAGGACGCCGGCGTGGACGGCCTCGATCTCTCTGCCACCGTCTTCGGCCCACCGCGGGTGCACCCCATGGCCTGGCCCGAGGGCTTCTTGCTGGAGGCGGCGGCGACGGTGCGCCGGGCGGTGGATCTGCCCGTGGGCATCACCTCCCGGGTACCCTTGGCGGCGGCGGCGCGGGCGGTGGAGCGCGGGGAGCTGGACATGGTGCGCCTGGGGCGGGCGCTGCTGGCGGACTCGGCCATTCCCGTCAAGGTTCTCGCCGGCCGCGGAGAAGAGGTGCGGCCTTGCATCTACTGCAATATTTGTCTCGACCCGGCCCATCGCCGGCCCGGCGCGGTGTGTGCCGTCAATCCGCGGTTGGGCCACGAGGCCGAGCTCCCCGATCCGGAGGCGGTCCCGGCCGCCGAGGCTCGAACGGTGATCGTGGTGGGCGGCGGCGCCGCCGGTCTCGAGGCGGCCCGGGTGGCGGCGCTCCGCGGCCACCGCGTGCATCTCTTCGAACGCTCCCCGGAGCTCGGCGGCCAGCTGCGGGTGCCATCCAAGACCGGCGCCGCCGGCGAGACCTGGAAGAGCTTCCTCGATCACCTCGTGGCGCGGGTGGAGGCCTCCACCGTCACCATTCACCGTGGCCGCGAGCTCGACGCCGCCACGCTGGCGGAGCTCGATCCCGACGCGGTGCTGCTGGCCACCGGCGCTGCTCCCCTCCGTCCCGCCTTCGCCGGCGACGCCGTCACCGCCGCGGAGGTTCTCGACGCTGTTGCAGCCGGCTCCTTGCCGTCGGGGCCGGCGGCGGTGGTGGGGGCCGGGCTGGTGGGCTGCGAGACGGCCCTGCGCCTCGCCGAGGCGGGCCTCGCCGTGACTCTGGTGGGGCGGCGCAAGGAGCTCGCCGCCTCGGCGCCGGCGGATCATCGGATGCATCTCGCCTGGGCTTTGAAGGAGCGCGGTGTGACGGTGCTGGCGCCGGCGGAGGCGGTTTCCTGGAGCGCCGCCGAAGGACGGCTGGAGGTGTCCAGCCCCGGGGGCGGGGAAACCGTCGAGGCCGCCACCCTGGTCCTCGCCGCCGGCGCGGAGGCCACCGTGGGTGAGGCTGGCGACAGCGCCGAAGCATGGCTGCGGCGGCTGGCTCCGGACCTGGCGCCAGACCTGGATGGGCCGCTGCCGGAGATCCTCACGGTGGGGGATGCCCGGGCTCCCCGCAACCTGACGGCGACGATCCATGAGGCCTACCGCACCGCGCTTGTTTTATGACCGAGACCACTTGCTGATCGCCGACGGAGATTTTCTCACCATGACCTCATCCCAAGCATCCACCGCCGGCTCCCGCTCTCCGGCATCTCCGGAGGCCTCGTCCCGGGAGCGCCCATCCCTCGAGCCCAAGGCGCGGGAGATCCTCGCCGCCTGGGGGCTGGCGGAGGCGCGCGTCGCGGTGCTCTCCGAGGGCACCGATCTAACCCTGCGGGTGGACTCCGGCGACGAGACCTTTGCTCTGCGGCTCTACGATGCGGATCTCGCCGAGGAGGCCCGCTACGGCGAGGCGGAGGTGATCTCGGAAGCGCTGTGGCTCTCCCATCTCGCCGCCGCCGGCGTGACGGTGCCCCAGGCGGTGGAGGCCGAGGGTGGCGGCACCGCGGTGGCCTGGGCCGAGGACCGCTTCGCCGCCCTCTTCACCTGGCTTCCCGGCCGGGCTCTGGAGGGCGGCCCAGGAGCTCTCCCAGGCGCCGCCGACTATCGCCGCCTGGGGGAGCTCCTGGGGCGACTGCACCGCGCCGCCGAGAGCTTCCAGCCCCCCGACTCCTTCCGCCGGCCGGTCTACGATCTCGATCATCTCCTCGGTCCCGGGGGCCCTCTCGCGGATGCTTCCGGCAGCGATCTCGGCGCAGGTTTCGTCAGCCCGGAGGAGGCGCAGACAGTGCGCACCGTGGCCGCCGAGGTGCGGGAGACGCTGGCGGCGCCGGCGGCCGATGGGACGGCCGCGCAGTGGGGGATGATCCACGGCGACCTCCAGGTCACCAACTACCTCTTCCACCAGGGCCGGGTGGCGGCTCTCGACTTCGCCGACTGCGGCACCGGCTGGTTTCTCTACGATCTCGCCTGCTCGCTGCTGCCGGTGGCCCGCTCGCCGGCCTTCGAGGAGATGCGTGACGCCCTGCTCCGGGGCTACCGTTCAGTCCGGCCCCTAGCCGGTGCCGAGGAGCAGCTGCCGCTCTTCCTCCGAGCCCGCGCTCTCTTCGTGCTGCGCTGGACCCTGCAGCACCGCGAGAAACCGTCGGTGCGCGCCGCTGCCCTGGACATCATCGCCCATGCCAAGGCCTATCTCGGCGCCGACCAGGCGGGCCCTTCGGACGGGCCGGTGCGGCTGCTGGCGCGCATGCGCGAGCACGGCATCCGCCTGTGGGAGGAGGACGGCGCGCTGCGCTTCAAGGCTCCCGCCGGGGCGCTGACGGCGGAGCTGCGGCAGGAGCTGAAAGAACGCAAGCAGGAGCTCTTGGCCTTCCTCTCCGGGCAACGCCGCGCCACCGCCGACGACGGCCCGCCGCTGATGCCGGTGCCTCGCGGTCCTGGCAGCACGGCCCCGCTGTCCTACGCTCAAGAAAGGCTGTGGATCTTCTACCGTCTCGATCCCACCTCCAGCGTCTACAACATCGCCCAGGGCATCGAGATGCGCGGCCGCCTGGCGCCGGCGGTGCTGGAACGCAGCCTGCGGCGCATCGTCGAACGGCACGAGAGCTTGCGCACGGTGCTCTGCGAAGCGGCGGAAGGGCGAAGCGCGGAGGAAGAAGTCCTCCAGCGCATCGACCCGCGGCCTCGGCTGCCTTTCGCCAACGTCGATTTGACGGCGCTGGCCCGCCGCGAGGCGAAGCTGCCCTTCGACCTGGAGCAGGGGCCGCCGCTACGGGCCGTGCTGCTGCGGCTGGGCGACGAGCACCATCACCTGCTCCTGGACGTCCATCACGCCGTCTCCGACGGTTGGTCCACGGGGGTGATGATCCGCGAGCTGGCGGCCCTCTACCGCGCCTTCGACGCCGGCCAGCAGGATCCCCTGCCGCCGCTGGCCATCCAATACGGTGACTATGCCGCCTGGCAGCGCCGCTGGTTGCTCTCCGGCGAGGCCGGGAACCGCGAGCTGGATCGCCAGTTGGGCTATTGGAAGGAGCGGCTGGAAGGCATTCCGGAGCTTCTGGAGCTGCCCCGGGACCATCCCCGGCCGCCGGTGCGTTCCGGTGCCGGAGCGCGGCTGACGGTGGATCTACCGGCGGCGGTGGCGACGGGGCTGGAGGCCCTGGCGCGGCGCACCGACGCCTCCCTCTTCATGGTCCTGGCGGCGGTCTTCGCCGTGCTCCTACGCCGTCTCGGCGCCGGCGACGACCTGCCCGTGGGCACGCCGGTGGCGAACCGCGTGCGGCCGGAGCTGGAGCCCCTCATCGGCTTCTTCGTCAACACCCTGGTGCTGCGGCTGGAGCCCCAGGCCGGGCAAAGCTTTCAGGACCTGCTGGCGACGGTGCGGCGTACCGCTCTCGACGCCTTCGAGCATCAGGACCTGCCCTTCGAGCGGCTGGTGGAGGAGCTGGCGCCGGTGCGCGACGCCGGCCGCACCCCGGTGGCGCAGGTCTTCCTGGCGCTGCAGAATGCCCCCCGGCCGGAGCTCGAGCTGGGCAGCCTCAGGGTGCGGCCGCTGCCCACCGCCGCCACCGCCGCCAAATTCGATCTCGCCCTCTCTTTCTGGCCCGAGGGGGATGCGCTGCGGGGCTCGGTGACCTACAGCACCGAGATCTTCGATGGCGCTTCGGTGGAGCGCTGGATGAACTCTTTCGCCCGCCTGGCCGCGGCGGCGGTGGAGAATCCCGCGGCGCCGCTGACGGAGCTGACGATGCTGGCGCCGGAGGAACGCCGGCAGCTGCTCGAGGAGTGGGCCGCCGGACCGGAGCTCGCATCCGAAGGAATTCCGGTGCCGGAGGCCTTCGCCGCCGTGGCGGAGCGTTACTCCACTGCCCCGGCGTTGAGCGCTGCCGGGCGGACGTCGACTTACGGCGAGCTGGCGAATCTGGCCCGCCGGCTGGCCCGGGGGCTCGTCGCCCAGGGGGTGGAGCCCGGGGACCGGCTGGGCTTGCTCCTGGGGCGCTCGGTGGAGCTGCCGGCGGCGATTCTCGGCACCTGGGCAGCCGGGGCGGCCTATGTGCCCCTCGATCCGGGGCTGCCGGCGGAGCGGCTGGTCTTCATGGTGCGCGACGCGACGCCGGACGGCCGTGCGCCGTTGGTGCTGGTGGACGAGGAGCTGGCTCGCGCTGCCGGGGGCTTGGGGGAGCTGGGGGAGGGAGTGCGCATCCTCGACCTGGCGGAAGTGCTGGCGGCCGGCGAAGACTCCGCTCAGCCTCTGCCGCCGGAATCCACCGGCGACGATCTGGCCTACCTGCTCTACACCTCCGGCACCACCGGCGAGCCCAAGGCGGTGGCGGTGAGTCACGGCAACCTGGGGCATACCCTGGCGGCGGTGGGGCAGGCCTTCGATTTCCGCCCCGGGGAGGCGTCCCCGGCCCTGGCCTCCTTCGCCTTCGACATCTTCCTCTTCGAGCTCTTCGGACCCCTCCTCGCCGGCGGCTCGGTGGCGCTGGTGGAGAACCACCCGACCCTCGATCTCGATGATTTGATCTCGCGGCTCGGCGGCTGGACCTCTATCCACGGCGTGCCGGCGCTGCTGCGCCAGGTGGTGGATCGCTTGCTGAAGGACGAGACCGGGCCGATATCCGGGCTGCGGCAGATCTTCGTCGGCGGCGACCGGGTGCCCCCGGAGCTGTTGGTGGATCTCGCCGCGGTCTTCCCCCAGGCGAGCTCTTCCGAAGGCGCAGTTCGGGTGCTCTACGGCCCCACCGAAACGGCGATTCTCTGCGCCTCCTGGTCGGTGCCGGAGGACGGCAGCGCTCCCGGCGCGATGATCGGCCGGCCCTTGCCGGGCTGCCGCCTGTGGGTGCTGGACGAGGCCGGCGAGCCCGTGGCCACCGGCGTGCCGGGGGAGCTGTGGATCGGCGGGCCGGGAGTGGCCCAGGGCTATTGGCGGCGGGAGGAGCTCACCGCCGAGAAGTTCACCACCGGTCCCGACGGTGAGAGGGCCTACCGCAGCGGTGATCGCGCCCGTTGGCGCCGCGACGGATCCCTCGAATTCCTTGGTCGCGGCGACGGCCAGGTGAAGATCCGCGGCTTCCGGGTCGAGCTGGGGGAAGTGGAAGCGGCCCTGGCGAATCATCCGGCGGTGGCCCAATGCGCCGTGGTGGCCCGGCAGGACGGCGCCTCCGCGAAGCTCGAGGCCTTTGTCGTGCCCGCCGGGGATGGGTCCGGGAATCAGGCCGAGCCGTCGGTGGAGGAGCTACGCGCCACCCTCGCTCGCCGGCTGCCGGTGTACATGGTGCCGGAGGTCTTCTCGGTCCTCGACGAGTTGCCCCTCACCCGCCGCGACAAGGTCGACCGCAAGGCCCTCCTGAGCCTCGGCAGCCGCGCCCTGGCGGCCACTGCCGCGGTGGTGGCGCCGCGCACCGAGCTGGAGGCGGAGGTGGCGGAGCTGTGGTCCGAGCTGCTGGAACGGCCGGAGATTTCCGTCGAGGCGAGCTTCTTCGACCTCGGCGGTAATTCCCTCTCGGCGACCCGCCTGCTGGCCCGGGTACGGGATCGCTGGCAGGTGGAGCCGTCGCTGGCGGAGTTCTTCAACACCCCCACCGTGGCGCATCTGGCCCGCACTTTGGAGGTGACCCTGCGGCTGCGGCGCCAGGCTGCCGAGCCCCGCCGTCACGAAGCCGACGAGGAACGGGAGGAGGGGGACCTTTGACCACCTCGGGGCCCAGCGCAGTCGAGCAGGATCTGGCCCGCTTGTCGCTGGTCGATTTTCTCGACCATCTCCACCGCGCCGACATCGAGGTGTGGGCGGAAGGGGAGCGGCTGCGCTTCAGCGCCCCCAAAGGCGGGTTGCCGCCGGAGCTCCGCGCCGAGCTGGTGCGCCGCAAGCCCGAGCTGCTGACCTTCCTGCAGCAGGTCGGAGCGGGCGACGAGGAACCGTTGGAGCCGCAGCCAAGGGAGGGCCCGCCGCCGCTCTCCTACGCCCAGGAGCGGCTGTGGTTCTTCGACCAGCTGGAGCCCGGCAGCTCCGCCTACAACCTCTTCCAGGCCATCGAGCTCGCGGGACCGCTGTCGGTGCGGGCCCTGGGCCGCTCTTTGGACGCCGTGCGCCGCCGCCACGAGGTTCTGCGCACCACCTTCGGCGCCGCCGGCGAGAGCGCGTCGCCGGTGCAGATCATCCACCCGCCGGCGGCGCGGGCGCTGCCGGTGGTGGATCTTTCGAGGCTGCCGGGGAAGGCCGCCGGGTCCGTCGCCGATGCCTTGGCCGTCGAGGAGCGGCGGCGCCCCTTCGATCTCGGCCGCGGGCCGCTGGTGCGGGCCTGGCTGCTGCGCCTGCCCGGTGACGCCGGAGCTCCGGCGAGCCATCGTTTCCTCATCACCCAGCACCACATCGTCTCCGACGGTTTCTCCACTGGTCTGCTGATCCGCGAGCTGGCGGTGCTCTACCCTTTCTTCGAAGCTGCTGGCTTCGAGGCTGCCAGCTTCCAAGGGGACGCAAAGGTGAGGGCGGCGGAGCTGCCGGAGCTGCCACGGTTGCCGGTGCAATACGCCGACTACGCTATCTGGCAGCGGCGGCGGATGACCGAGGAGGGGGAGGCGGAGCGGCAGCTGGAGCATTGGCGCCAGCGGCTGGAAGGGGCGCCGGAGCTGCTCGAGCTGCCCCTGGACCGGCCCCGGGCTCCCGGCGGCAGCTGCGTCGGCGGGGCGGTGCGGCACGCGCTGCCGGCGGATCTTTCCCGCGCCGCCGAGGCCTTCGGACGGCGCTTCGAAGCGACCCCCTTCATGGTGCTGCTGGCCGTCGCCCAGCTCCTCCTGGGGCGCTGGTGCGGCCAGCTGGACGTGGTGCTGGGAACGCCGGTGGCCAACCGCAACCGGGCGGAGATCGAGCCGCTCTTGGGCTTCTTCGTCAACACCCTGGCCCTGCGTACCCGGCTGCGGGGGGCGGAGAGCTTCGAGGCGCTGGTGCAGCGGGTGCGCACCCAGACCCTCGCCGACTTCGCCCACCAGGATCTGCCCTTCGAGCGCTTGGTGGAGGAGCTGGCTCCCCGGCGCTCGGCGGTGCACACGCCCATCTTCCAGGTCTTCTTCGCGCTGCAGAACGCCTCGCGGCCCCGGCTCGCCGCCGGGGGATTGGAGCTGCGGTCACTGCCATCGCCGCCGGGGGCGGAGATCTTCGACCTCGAGCTCAATCTCAACCCGGAGGCGAACGGCGCTTTGAGCTTGGGCCTGCGCTACGCCCGGCGTCTCTTCGACGCCGCCACCATGGAGCGCCTGGCGCGGCGTTTCGAGGTCCTGCTGGCGGGGGCGTTGGAGGCTCCGGAGACGCCGGTGAGGCGTCTTCCCCAGCTGTCCCCGGCGGAGCGTCGGCAGCTGATGGCGGAGGTGACATCGGGGTCGAGGCACCGGGCGGAAGGCGGAGAACCGAGCCTGTTCTCGCGCCTCGGCCGCGTCGTCTCCTCCAGCCCCGATGCTCCGGCCCTGACCCTTGTTTCGGGGGGAGAGGAAGCAGCGGGGGAGAGCTGGAACCACGATGAGCGCTGGAGTTACCGTGGGCTGGCAGTGTGGGTCGAACGCTGTGCCCGCTCCCTGGCTTCCCGCGGCGTCGGACCGGGGCAGCCGGTGGCCCTGGCCCTGGAGCGCTCGCCGGCGCTGGTCGCCGCCCTGCTGGGGGCCTGGCGCGCCGGCGCCGTCACCGTGCCCCTCGATCCGCAACAGCCGGCGGCGCGACTGAGGCAGATTCTCGACGACGCTTCGGGGGGAGCCGAGGACCTTCTCTTGGTGGTCGAGGAGGAGCTGCCGCCGGGCCTCGATGCGCCCGCCGGGACCCGGGTCGTGCGCCGGGCGGAGCTGCTGGAGGAGGGCGCTGCCGCCGATGGGGCCCATTCGCTAGGAGCGCTACCGCCGGAACCCGGCGGGGAGGATCCGGCCTACGTGCTCTTCACCTCCGGCACCACCGGCCGGCCCAAGGGGGTTGTGGTCAGCCACGGCAACCTCCAGCAGACCCTGGCAGCGAGCCAAGAGCGCTTCCGCCTCGACGCCGACGACCGCGCCGCGGTCCTCGCCGCGCCGGTTTTCGACATCTTCCTCTTCGAGCTTCTGCCGACCCTGCTGGCCGGTGGTGAGGCGGTGCTCTTCTCCCGCTCGGCGGTGCGCGCCATGGAGCCGGTGGTTGAGGCTCTTCCGGCGCTGACGCGGCTGCACGCGGTGCCGGCGCTGATGGCTCAGCTCACCGCTGCCGCGGCGGCCCGGGAGACCAGCCATCCGCGCCTGCGTTCCCTCTTCGTCGGCGGCGACCGGGTGCCGCCGGCGCTGTTGGCGCAGATGCGGGCGGCCTTCGGTCCGGCCGTCGGCGTCCACGTTCTCTACGGACCGACGGAGGACACCATCATTTGCGCCTCCCAGGCCGTGGAAGAGGACGGCGCGGCGCCGGGCGCCCTGGTGGGCCGGCCGCTGCCCGGAGCGGTGCTGCGGGTGGTGGATCGCTGGGGGGACGAGGCCCCCTTCGGCGCTCCCGGCGAGATCGTCCTCGGAGGCGCCGGGGTGAGCGCCGGCTATCTGGGGCGCCCCACCACCACCGCCGCCGTCTTCGTTCCGGATGCGGCCCCGGGTGCACCGCCGGGGGCTCGGGCCTATCGCACCGGTGACCGGGCTCGGCGGCGGGCGGACGGGGTGGTGGAGTTCCTCGGCCGCCTCGACCACCAGCTCAAGATTCGTGGCTTCCGCATCGAGGCCGGGGAGGTGGAGACTCGTCTCGAAGAGCTGCCGGAGGTGGCCGAGGCGGTGGTCCTGGGTCGCGACGACGGCGCCGGCGGCCAGCGCCTGGTGGCCTGGGTGGGGGCGGCGGAGGGTGCCACCCCGGATGCCGCCGAGCTGCGCCGGCATCTGGCGGCGGCGCTGCCGGAGTACATGGTGCCCAGCGCCATCGTGGTCCTCGACGCCCTCCCCCTCACTGCCAACGGCAAGGTCGACCGCAAGGCCCTGCCGGATCCGGAGATGTCTGCGGGAGAGGGAGTGGCGCCGCGCACCGCCACCGAGGAAATCCTCGCTGGCCTCTTCAGCGAGGTCCTGGGGACCGCCGAGGTGGGCGTCACCGACGACTTCTTCCAGCTCGGCGGTCACTCCCTGCTGGCCACCCGCCTGGCGGGGCGCATCCGCGACGCCTTCGAGGCGGAGGTGGGCGTCCAAGCCATCTTCGAAGACCCCACCGTCGAGGGCCTCGCCGGGCGTCTGGCGGGTCTCGCCGGCAGCGCCGAGGCGGAGCCGGTCTTGCCCAAGCAACGGGAAGGAACCGAGCCAGGGGAAGGCCCCGAGCCTCTCTCCTTCGCCCAGCAGCGGCTATGGTTCTTGGACCGCCTGGACCCCGGCAGCACCGCCTACAACATGCCGGCAGTGCTGCACTGCCGCGGGGCCCTCGACCCCGCCGTGCTGGCCCGGGTGTTCACCGAGATCATGCGTCGCCACGAGATCTTGCGGACTCGCTTCCAGGACCAAGCCGAGGGCCCGGTGCAGGTCGTGGCAGCGCCAGCGCCGGTGCCGCTGCCGGTGGTGGATTTGCGCAACTTGCCGGAGTCTGCGGTGCGGGAGGAAGGTTACCGGCTGGCGGCGCGGGAGGCGGCTCAGCCCTTTGACCTGGAGCGCGGGCCGGTGCTCCGGACCCGGCTGGTGCGTCTCGGGAAAGACGACCATCTGCTGCTCTTGGACCTCCACCACATCGTCTCCGACGGTTGGTCCATGGGCGTCCTCATGGGCGAGCTGACGGCGCTCTATCAGGCCTTTGCCGGTGGCGATGCTTCGCTGCTACCAGTGCTGCCGGAGTTGCCAGTGCAATACGCCGACTACGCCCGCTGGCAGCGCCGGCGGCTGACGGAGGAGCGGCTGACGGCGGAGTTGGAGATCTGGCGGCGGCGGTTGGCGGGGGCGCCGGAGGTGCTCGAGCTGCCCACGGACCGGCCTCGGCCGTCGGTGCCCAGCTACCGCGGCGCGTCGGTGCCGGTGCGTCTGGGGGCCGAGGCATCGGAGCGGCTGGAAGAGCTCTCCCGGGCCCTGGGAGCCACCCCGTTCATGCTTCTGCTGGCGGCCTTCCAGGCTTTGCTGGGCCGTTGGAGCGGGCAGGATCAAGTGGTGGTGGGCTCGCCGGTGGCGGGGCGGCCGCGGCGGGAGCTGGAGGGGCTGGTGGGTTTCTTCGTCAACACCCTGCCGCTGCGCCTCGATCTCGCCGGGGATCCTTCCTTCACCGCATTGGTGCAGCGACTACGGCCGGTGGCCCTGGAGGCCTACGCCCACGGCGAGATCCCCTTCGAGCGGCTGGTGGAGGAGCTGGCGCCGCGGCGCCAGTCCGGCGTGCCGCCCCTCTTCCAGGTGGTCTTCGCGCTGCAGAACGCCCCCGGCGGCGAGATCGAGCTGCCGGGGCTGACCCTGGAGCCCTGGGCGCCGCCGGCGCGCACCGCCAAATTCGACCTCACCCTCTCCCTGTCGCGGCATCCCCAGGGCTTTGCCGGCTCCCTGGAGCTCGATCGGGATCTCTTCGACCGCACCACCGCCCGCCGGTTGGCGGCGAGTCTCGAAGCGGTGCTGGCGGCGGTGGCGGCGACGCCGGAGCTGCCCCTGTCCCGCTGGCCGTGGAGCTCCGCCGCCCAGCGTCATCAGCTGCTGGTGGAGTGGCGCGGCATCGAGACCGGCTACCCGCGGGAGAGCTCGCTGCCGGAGCTCTTCGGGCAGACCGTGTCCCGGTGCGCCGACGTCCCGGCGCTGGTGCCCGTGGATGCCTCGGCAGATCCTTGGAGCTACGGCCGCCTCGCTACCTGGTCACGGCGGCTGGCGCGGTATCTGCGGCAGCTGGGGCTGCGCCGGGGGGATCGGGTGGCGGTGCTCCTCGACCGTGAGCCGCGGCTCGTGGGCTCGCTGCTGGCCATTCTCGAAGCCGGCGGCGCCTATGTGCCGCTGGATCCGGCGCTGCCCGAGTCGCGGCTACGGCTGCTGATCGAGGATTCCGGAGCGGCGATTCTGATCACCGCCGGGGAGCTGCCGGGGGCACTGTCCCAGGAGCTCGCCGAGAAGCTGCCACATCTGCCCACCATGGTCGATGTGGAGGCCTCCGGGGAGCTGCTGGAAGAGCTCGACGACGCTCCCCTGGGGCTGCCCCTCGATGCCTCGGATCTGGCCTACATCATCTACACCTCGGGCTCCACCGGCCGGCCCAAGGGGGTGGCGGTGCCTCATCGGGCGGTGGCCCGGCTGGTGCTGGAGGCGGGCTGGGCGCGGCTCGCCGCCGACCAGACTTTCCTGCTCTTGGCGCCGGTCTCCTTCGACGCCTCGACCCTGGAAATCTGGGGCGCCTTGCTCCACGGCGCGCCGCTGGTGCTTTTCGAAGAGCGGGTGCCTTCGGTGGTGAGCTTGAAAGAAGCCCTGGGGCGCCACCGGGTGTCGTTCCTGTGGCTCACCACCGGGCTCTTCAACATGGTGATGGACGAGGATCCGGCGGCGTTGGCGGAGGTCGGCCAAGTGCTCACCGGCGGGGACGTGGGCTCGCCTCCTCATATGCGCAGGCTGCTGGCGATGCCGGGGACGAGAACCCTGACCAACGCCTACGGCCCGACGGAGAACACCACCTTCACCACCTGCCACGGCATGACCCGGCCGCAGGAGGTGCAGGCGCCGGTGTCCGTGGGGCGCCCCATCGAGGACACCGAGGTGGTGATCCTCGGCCGCGACGGCGTGCCGGCGCCGGTGGGGGTGGCGGGGGAGCTGTGTGCCGGCGGCGACGGTCTCGCCTGGGGCTATTTCGGCGACCCCCGCCGCACCGCCCAGGCCTTCGTCCCCCGCGCCCAGCCCCGCCGCCCCGGGGACCGCCTCTATCGCACCGGAGACCGGGCGCGTTTTCTGGCCGACGGGCGCATCGACTTCCTCGGCCGATTCGACTTCCAGGTCAAGATCCGCGGCTTCCGCATCGAGCCGGGAGAGATCCAGGCAGTGCTCGCCGACCACCGGTCGGTGGCCCAGGCGGTGGTGCTGGCGCGCAGCAACGCCGCCGGGGACAAGCGCCTCCTCGCCTGGGTGGTGCCGGAAGCTCCGCGGGAGGGGGAGGAGGCCGTCTCTCCGGCGGATCTGGAGGAGCTGCTGGTGGCCCATCTCTCCCAGCAGCTGCCGGCCTACATGGTGCCCGATGCGGTGATGGCTCTAGCGGAGCTGCCCCTGACCGCCAACGGCAAGATCGATCGCCGGGCGCTGCCGGATCCGGAGACCACGGCGGGGTTGGGGGAGCCGCCGGCCACCCCCTCGGAGGAGCTGCTGGCGGAGATCTGGCAGGACCTCCTCTCGGTGCCTTCGGTGGCCCGGCAGGATGACTTCTTCGAGCTCGGCGGCCACTCGTTGCTGGCCACCCGCCTGGCTTCGCGGCTACGGGACGCCGCCGGGGTCGATCTGGCCCTGCGGGCGATCTTCGATCATCCGACGCTGGAGGATCTCGGCCGAGCCCTGGACGCGGCGCGGGAAGAGGCGCAGGATCCGGTGCTGCCGGCCCCCGGCGACGAGCCCCGGCCCCTCTCTTTTGCCCAGCAGCGGCTGTGGTTCCTCGACCGTCTGGAGGGGGCCAGCGCTGCCTACAACCTGCCCACGGCTCTGGAGCTCGAGGGACGGCTGCAGCCGGCGGCGCTGGCGACGGCGCTGGCGGCGGTGGCTCGCCGCCACGAGAGCCTGAGGACCACGTTCCGCGAGGGACCCAGCGGCCCATTGCAGATCGTCGCGCCGCCGGGCCCGGTGCCCCTGCCGGTGGTGGATCTGTCGCGGCTGCCGGAGGCGGCGGCCCGGGAGATCGCCCGCCGCCTGGGCGCCGCCGAGGCGGGCACCCCCTTCGATCTGGAACGAGGCCCGCTGCTGCGGGCGCTGCTCCTGCGTCTCGGCGGTGAGCACCATGTCTTCGTGGCGAATCAGCACCACGCCGTCTCCGACGGCTGGTCCATGGGCATCTTCGTACGCGAGATCGCCGCCGCCTACCGCGGGGCGGTGGCGGCGCCGGAGCGCTCGCCCAGGGAGCTGCCAGATGAGCTGCTAGATGAGCTTGCTGATGAGCTCGCCTCGCTGCCCGTGCAATACGGTGACTACTCCCTGTGGCAGCGTCGCCGGCTCGACGCTTCGCGACTGGCGGCGGAGGTGGAGCATTGGCGCCGGCAGCTGGAGGGGGCTCCCCAGCGGTTGGAGCTGCCGGTAGATCACCCGCGGCCGGCGGTGCAGAGCTATCGCGGCGCCACCGTGCCGGTGCGGCTGCCGGCGGCGCTGGCGGAGCGTCTCGACGCCGTGGCCCGGGAGGGCGGAGCGACCCTCTTCATGGTCCTGCTGGCGGGCTGGGCTACGGTGCTGGCGCGCTGGTCCGGGCAGCGGGACCTGCTGGTGGGCTCGCCGGTGGCGGGGCGGGTGCGCAGCGAGCTGGAGGGGCTCATCGGCTTCTTCGTCAACACCCTGGTGCTGCGCCTCGACCTGCGCGCCGACCCTGGCTTCGCTGGGGCGGTGGAGCAGGCCCGCCATCGCGCCCTCGACGCCTACGCCCACCAAGAACTGCCCTTCGAGCGGCTGGTGGAGGAGCTGGCGCCGCAGCGGGACCTCTCCGCCCAGCCCCTCTTCCAGGTCTTCTTGTCGCTGCAGAATATGCCGTCGGAGCCGCTGGAGCTGCCGGATCTCGACTTGACGCCCGTGGCCACCGGCTCCGCCGCCGCCAAATTCGACCTCTCTCTGACCTTGGGCCCGCGCCCGGAAGGCAGCCTCGAAGGCTCCCTGGAGTACGCTGCGGACCTCTTCGACGCCACCACCGTGCAGCGCCTGGCGGGTCACCTGGAGCGGCTGCTGAATTCGGCGGTGGAGGATTCCCGGCGCCCGGTGTCGACCCTCGGCCTGCTGTCGGCGGCGGAGGAGCATCAGCTGCTGCGGGAGCTCAACGGTGCGCCGGGGCGGGTGCCCCTGGGCGAGCTTCCCACCCTCCACCGGCGGTTCCTGGAGCAGGCGGCGAGAACCCCGGACGCGACAGCCCTGGTGGCGGCAGGGGAAGAGCTCAGCTACCGCGAGCTCGAAGCGCGCAGCCGCCGGCTGGCAGGCCGGCTGGCGGCGGTGGGGGTAGGGACGGAGGTGGCGGTGGGGGTGTGCCTGCCCCGCCGCGCCGACCTGGTGGTCTCCCTGCTGGCGGTGCTGCGCGCCGGCGGCGCCTACGTTCCCCTGGATCCGGCGTATCCGGAGGAGCGCATCGAGTTGATGATGGAGGACTCCCGGGCGCCGGTGGTGGTGACGGACGAGACCCAGGCGGCGCGCTTCGAAGCGCCGCACTTCCGCGGTGCCCGCTTTGGGGACGGCGGGCTGCGGGTGCTCTTCGCGGATTCCGCCGCCGAGCCGGCGGGGGAAGGGACGCCGGATTCGGTTCCGGTTTCCCCTCGCGGCTTCAGTCTCGACGAGCGAGCCCGGCCGGAAAACCTGGCTTATTTCATCTACACCTCCGGCTCCACCGGGCGGCCCAAGGGCGTCGCCATCGAGCATCGCAGCGCGTCCCGGATGGTGGAGTGGGCCCTGGAGCGCTTCCCGCCGGAGGTCACCGCCGGCACCCTGGCGGCGACCTCGGTGTGCTTCGATCTGTCCATCTACGAGATCTTCATGCCCCTGGCCCGAGGCTCGGCGGTGATCTTGGCGGACAACGCTCTCAGCCTGCTGACCCTTCCGGAGGCGGTGCGGCGGCGGGTGACCCTGGTCAACACCGTGCCGTCGGCGATGGCGGTGTTGGTGCGGGAGGAAGGAGTGCCGGAGGGCGTCCGCGGGATCAACCTCGCCGGGGAGCCCCTCGCCCGCTCCCTGGCGGACGCGGTCCACGCCCTCCCCGGGGTAGGGGCGCTCTACGATCTCTACGGACCTTCGGAGGACACCACCTATTCGACGGAGGAGCGGGTCGAACGCGACACGGCGGATCCGCCGCGCATCGGCCGGCCCCTCACCGGCACCCGCGGCTACGTGCTGGCACCGGACTTCCGGCCGCTGCCCCGGGGCGCCCGCGGCGAGCTCTTCCTGGCCGGGGACGGGCTCTCCCGCCAATATTTCCGCCGCCCCGCCCTCACCGCCGCTTCCTATCTCCCCGACCCCTACGGCGGCGAGGCCGGCGGGCGCATGTACCGTACCGGCGATCTGGTGCGCTACCTCGCTGACGGCCGCCTCGACTATCTGGGGCGCCGGGATCATCAGGTCAAGCTGCGGGGTTTCCGCATCGAGCTGGGGGAGATCGAGACGGTGATCCGCTCCCATCCCGCCGTGGCGATGGCGGCGGTGGCGGTGCGCACCCGTGGAGGGGAGGCCTCGCTGGTGGCCTATCTCGAGCCGCGGCCGGAGACGGAGCTGGACGCCGAGTTAGACACCGAGGAGCTGCAGCGCTGGCTCGGCGAGCGGCTGCCGGCCCACATGGTGCCCTCGCTCTTGGTGGTGCTGGACGCCTTGCCCCTCAACCCCAACGGCAAGATCGACCGCAAGGCGCTGCCGGAAGTGGACGCCCCGCACAAGCCTCAGGAGCCCCCCGCCACCGTCGGCGAACGGCTTCTCGCCGGCATCTGGTGCGAGCTCCTGGGCCGAGACGCGGTCTACCGTCAGGATAGTTTCTTCGAGCTCGGTGGCCACTCGCTGCTGGCCACCCGCGTCGTGTCGCGGCTGCGGCAGGAGACGGGGGTTGAGCTCTCGCTGCGGCGCCTCTTCGATCACCCGACCCTCGAGGCTCTGGCCCGTCACCTGGAGCAGGCGGAAGGCCAAGCGGTGGGGGGAGCGCTGCTGGAACCAATTCCGCTGGAGCCAGTGCCGCGGGACGGCGAGCCCCTGCCCCTCTCCTTCGCCCAGGAGCGCCTATGGTTCCTCGATCGTCTGGAGGGGGCCAGCGCCACCTACAACATGCCCGCGCCGCTCCGCCTTCGGGGACTGCTGCGTCCCGCTCGGCTGGCGGCGGCGCTGAGCGCGGTGAGCCAGCGCCACGAGGTCTTGCGCACCCTCTTCCCGCCGGTGGCCGACGATGCGGAGAGCGAGGGCGCTCCGCGGCTGGTCATCCTGCCGCCCCGACCGGTACCTTTGCCGGCGGTGGATTTGTCGCGGCTGCCCTCGGAGACCGCCGAAGAAATGGCTCGGGGCCTCGCCGCCGAGGAGGCCGCCCGGCCCTTCGACCTGGCTCGGGGGCCGTTGCTGCGAGCGCTGCTGGTGCGTCTGGCCCGGGACCACCACCTGCTGATGACCAACCAGCATCACATCGTCTCCGATGGATGGTCCATGGGGCTCTTCGTCGGCGAGGTGGCGCGGCTCTACGGTGAGGGTGGAGAGACCGACGCTCTGCCGCCGCTGCCGGTGCAATACGCCGACTATGCGGCCTGGCAGCGCCGGCGCCTCACCGGCGAGGTGCTGGCGGCGGAGGTGGAGCATTGGCGTCGGGAGCTGGCGGGGGCGCCCCAGCATCTCGATCTGCCCACCGACCGCCCGCGGCCGGAGCGTCAGAGCCACCGCGGCGCCTCGGTGCCGGTGCGTCTGCCGGCGGTCCTCGGGGAGCGTTTGGAGGCCCTCGGCCGGGAGCACGGAGCGACCCTCTTCATGGTCTTGCTGGCGGCCTTCTCGCTGCTCCTGGCCCGCTGGTCGGGGCAGCGGGATCTGCTCCTGGGGACGCCGGTGGCGGGGCGCCTGCGGCGGGAGCTGGAGCCGCTGCTGGGCTTCTTCGTCAACACCCTGGTGCTGCGTATGGACCTGGGAGCCGAGGCCGGGGAGGCCACCTTCGCCGCGCTTCTGGCTCAGGCTCGGCGCCGGGTGCTCGACGCCCACGCCCACCAGGAAGTGCCCTTCGAACGCCTGGTGGAGGCGCTGGCGCCGCGCCGGGACCTCTCCCGCCAGCCGCTCTTCCAGGTGCTCTTGGCCCTGCGCAACACCCCCGGCGAGGGGGCGGCGCTGCCGGGGCTGGAGGTGGAACCGGTGGGGGTCGCGGGCACCAGCGCCAAATTCGATCTGACGTTGAATCTTGGAGAGGCGGCTGACGAAGGCGGCAGCGTTCTCGTGGGCGGTCTCGAATACGCCGTCGACCTCTTCGACCGCAGCACCATCGAGGACCTTCGGCAGCGCTTCCAGACCCTCTTGGAGAGCGTCGTCGAGGCCCCTGAAGCTCCTCTCGCCGAGCTTGGCTGGTTGCCGCCCCAGGAGCGCTCGCAGATGGTGGCGGAGGAGGTCGTGGCTCCGGAGGCGGCTGTGAAGATCGTTTCTCCGAGGGTGGCCCAAAGGCCGCCGGCGGACGAGACCGAAGGGGCCCTGGTGGAGCTCTTCGGCGAGCTGCTGGATTCTGACCAGGCGACCCCCACCAGCGATTTCTTCGCCCTCGGCGGTACCTCCTTGATGGCGGTGCGGGTGATGGCGCGCATCCGGCGGCGGCTGGGGGTCAGCCTGCCGGTGGCGACCTTGTTCAGTCATCCGACGCCGGAGGCTCTGGCGCTGCTGGTGCGCGGCCAGTCTTCGGCGGCGGAGGGATCGCTGGTGCAGCTGCGCCCCGGGGAAGGCCCGCCGCTGGTGTTGATTCATCCCATCGGCGGCCAGGTGCTGTGCTACGCGCCGCTGGCGAGGCAGCTCGATCCGCAGCAGCCCATCGTCTCCTTCCAGGCCTCGCCGGAGGGATCTCCGGACACTCTGGAAGAGCTGGCCGCCGACTACCTCAGGACCCTGCGAGAGCACCAGCCCGACGGACCCTATCGCCTCGCCGGCTGGTCCATGGGCGGAGTGGTGGCTTACGAGATGGCTCGGCAGCTGGAAGCTGTTGGGAAGGAAGTAGAGCCGCTGGTCTTGATCGATCCTCAGCTGCCGCCCATGCCCGAGGTGGACGAGGCGACTCTTCTGGGGCGCTTTGGTCTCGACCTGCTGGCGTCCCGGCCCGGGGCGGCGGTGGCGCCGGAAGCATTGGCCGGGCTCGATCCCCGCGGCGGTCTCGAAGGGCTCCTGCGGCGTGCTCATCGCCGCGGGCTGCTGCCGGAGGATCTGGCGCTGGAGGATGTGCGGGCGGCCTGGGAGATCTTCCGCCGGCATCATCGTCTGCTGGTGGACTATCGCCCCGAGGGCTATACCGGACCGGCGACGCTGCTGCGCGCCGTTGGTTCTCCCGACGCTAGGGGCCCCGTCGACGCCGCCGGCTGGCGGCGGCTGCTGCCGGAGCTGAAGGTGGTGGACCTCGAAGGCGATCACTACTCGCTGGTTCTCGGCCCTCCGGTGGGCGAGGTGGCTCAGCGCCTCAGCGAAGCCCTCGAGACACCGCGGGAGGAGCGGCCATGACCGCCCTTCCGCGCCTCCTACTCGCCGCGCAGGACGGTGGCGGGATCGACCCGCGTCGCCCGGCGCGCCGGCAGCAGCGCCGCCAGCAGGGCCACCACCAGCACGATCAGGCCAATACCGCCGAGGAGCATGGGATCCGGACGGTCGAGCTCGAAGACGTAGGCCTCCAGCAGGCGGGTGAGCAGGAAGGAGCCCGCCAGCCCCAGGAAGAGACCGATGCCGGTGACCGTCAGACCTTGGCGCACCACCTGCCACAGGATCTCGCTGCGCTGGGCGCCGAGGGCCATGCGCAGGCCCAGCTCGCGGCTGCGGCTGGCGACGCTGTAGGTCAGGATGCCGTAGATGCCGATGAGCGCCAGCACCAGGCCGAGGCTGGCGAAGCTGGTGAGCAGGGCGGCGGCGAAGCGCTCGTTGCCGTGGCTCTCGGCGATCATCTCCCGCGCCGTAGCGACGTCGTAGAGGGGCTGTTGGGGGTCGATCTCCCGCAACGTCCGGCGGATCGCCGGCAGGGCGTTGTTGGGCGGGCCCTCGGTACGCACCGTCAGCGCCACGTTGTCGTTGATGAAGCGGAAGTGGGTGATGGGAATGTAGAGGGTCTCCGCGGTGTCCCCGCTGTCGATGACGTCCTCCACCACGCCTACCACCGGTCCCCAGGGCCGCTCCAGCTCCCAGGGCGCGCGCTTCATTTGCCGTCCCACGGCGTCCTGGCCGGGGAAGAAGCGCTCCGCCATGGTGCGGCTGATGACGAAGGCCGGCGGCGTCGGGTTCATATCCCGCTGCTCGAAGAGACGGCCGCCCACCAGCCGCACGCCGAGGGCTTCGAGATAGCCCTCGTTGACCATGCGGAAATTGGCGGCGAGCATTTCCCCGGGGTCCGTCGGCGGCCGGCCGTCGATGGAGAAGGGGGAGAGCATGCGCACCTGGTCCAGGGGGAAGAGGGTGGTGACGCCGGCGGCGCGGACGCCGGGCAGCGCTTCCAGGCGCTCGCACAGGGTGTCGATGAATTGGACCTTCTGGACGTCCTCGGGATATTTGGAGCTCGGCAGCGCCATGTGGGCTACCAGCAGATTGTCCGCTTCGAAGCCCGGGTCGACGGCCACCAGCCGTTGGAAGGTGCCCACCATCAGGAAGGCGCCCACCAGCAGCACCGTGGCCACCGCCACCTCGGCGACGACGAAGCTGGTCAGCCAGCGGCGGCCGCCAGAGGACAGGGAGCCCCGGCTCTCTTCCTTGAGCAGGCTTTGCAGATCGACCCGCGAGGCGTGGAGCGCCGGAATCAGACTGAAGATCACGCCCACCACGGCGCACACCGCGAGGGTGAAGCCCAGGACCCGCAGGTCCGGCGTCAGCCGCGAGGCGAAGATGTAGATGTCCGCCAGGGGACTGAGGCGCACCACCGGGCCGAGGATGGTGAAGGCCAGGATCAGGCCGAAGCCGCCGCCGAGGATCGCCAGCACCAGGCCTTGGAGCATCATGCGGGCGATCAGGCGGGAGCGCGAGGAGCCCAGCACCGAGCGCAGAGCGACCTCTGCGGCGCGCTCCGTAGAGCGGGCCAGGAGCATGCTGGCGGCGTTGGCGCAGGCGATGAGCAGCAGGAAGGCCGCCGCCGCTGCCAGCAGCCAGACCACCCCGGTGTCCAGATCGCCGGTGATCTCCTCGCGTACCGGAGTCAGCCCGAAGCCCCAATCGGTATTACTCTCCGGATAGTCCTGGGCCAGCTGGGCGGCGATGGCGTTCAGCTCCTGCTGCGCCTCCTCGAGGCTGGCGCCGTCCCGCAGCCGGCCGACCACGTGCAGATAGTGGGAGGCGCGGGGATTGTTGACGTCGAAGCCCATGGGCACCCACAGCTCGGCGTCGTAGGGGTAGCGGTAGCTCGGCGGCAGGACGCCGATGATGGTGTGGGGCTCCTGGTTGATGATCACGTCCTCGCCGAGGAGGTCCGGATCCCCTCCCAGGTGGCGCTGCCAGAGGTCGTAGCTGAGCACCGCCACCCGCGCCGGCGCGCCGGCCTGGTCCTCGTCGGGAGAGAAGCTGCGGCCGAGGATGGGCTCGATGCCCAGGACCTCGAAGGCACCGGCGCTGGCGTAGGCGCCGAAGACGCGGATGGGCTCTTCCGTACCCTGCAGATTGAAGCTGCCCTCGTCCTGCAGCGCCAGGCCCTCGAAGACCTCCGTGCGCTGACGCAGCACGTCGTAGTTGAGGGCAGCCATGCTGGTCACTCGGGGGCTCTCGCCGGGCCGCTCCTGAACGTCCTGGATGCGCAGCAGCTCCTCTTCGTCGGCGAAGGGCAGTGGCCGGAAGAGCAGGGTGTTGGCGATGGTGAAGACCGCCGTCAGGGCGCCGATGCCGAGGGCCAGCGACAAGACTGTGACGAGGGTGAACACGGGCCGCCGGCGCAGCTCGCGAAAGGTCTGACGAAGCTCCTGCAGAAAAATGTCCAAAAGGGCCTCCGGAAGAGATTCAAAACATGCCGCCGGGCCCGGCGGTGGATGTGCAGCACAGGCCGGGAGAGGGTGCGTAACTCCCGGAATCCAAGCAATATAGCAGAGCTGGAAAAATGCTCCCAAACGGTCCGGGGAGTGTCCCGGACAGCCTGGTTGGGGGCACCCCTACGAAGTGGCTCGGCCACGCCCGCCCTTCTCCAATCCCCTGAAAGGAGCCGCCATGTCCTCCTCCGCTCGTGACACGAGTGTTTCATCTCGCCCCCGTCGCTGGCTGCGGTGGCTGGGCCGGGCCGTCCTGGTTTTGGTGCTGCTGGTGGTCGTGGTTCTTCTCGCCGCCGGTCTCTGGTTGCGCTCGCAATTGCGGGGGAGTCTGCCGGCGGTGGACGGAGAGATGACGGTGGCGGGTCTCGCGGCGCCGGTGAGCATCGACCGAGACGAGCTCGGGGTGGTGACGGTGGCGGGCACCTCCCGGGAGGATGTGGCCTACGGCCTCGGCTTCGTCCACGCCCAGGACCGGCTGCTGCAGATGGATTTGATCCGGCGCCAGGCCGCCGGCGAGCTGGCGGGGCTCTTCGGGGCGCGGCTGGCACGGGTGGACCGGCGGCTGCGCATTCACCGCTTCCGGGCCAACGCGGAGCAGGTGTTGGCGGCTCTGCCCGCCCAGCAGCGAGACCTGCTGGCGGCCTACACCCGGGGCATCAACGCCGGCATCGCGGCCCTCGACGAGCCGCCGTTCGAATATCTCGTGCTGCGCCGCTCGCCGGAGCCCTGGACCGAGGCGGACTCGGTGCTCATGCTCCACAGCCTGTGGGTGATGCTCCAGGGCAGTGCCCAGGAGTACGAGGAGACTCTGGCGGCGCTCCACCGCTGCCTGCCGGAGGAGACCTACCGGCTGCTCACCCCCCGCGGCACCCCGTGGGACGCTCCCCTGGCGGGAGAGGCCTCGCCGTGGCCCGAGGTGCCCAGCCCCTTGAGCACGGTGCCGGCGCCGGCGGATTCCGCGGCCGGGGAGGCTTCCGGGCCGGAGGAGGAGAGCTCCCAGGCCTTCCTCCATGCTCCCTGGGAGCGAGGCCTGAGCGGTGCCGAGGGGCTGGAGGTCGCCGGTAGCAACGCCTGGGTGGTGTCCGGAGAGCACACCGGTCACGGCGGCGCCATGCTCGCCTTGGACATGCACATGGGCTACACCTTGCCCAATATCTGGTATCGCACGGTGCTCCAATGGCCCGACGGTGCCGGTGGCGAACACCGCCTGGCGGGCATTACCCTGCCGGGCCTGCCGCTGCTGGTGGCGGGGAGCAACGGGCACGTCGCCTGGGGCTTCACCAACGGTCGCACCGACTCCCTGGACGTAATCCTGCTGGAGCCGGATCCCCAGGACGAGACGCGCTATCTCACTCCCGACGGGCCGCGGGCCTACGAGGTCTTCGACGAGACCTTCGAGGTGCCGGGGCAGGAACCGGAGGTCGGTTCGGTGCGCTGGACCCTCTGGGGGCCGGTGCTGGAGGACGGTATCGGCGGCCCGGAGGGCGCCCAGCCGGCAGCGGTGCGCTGGATCCCCCACGACCCGGCGGCGGTGAATCTGGAGCTGCAGGCCTTGGAGACCGCCACCACGGCGCAGGAGGCTCTGGAGATCGGCCGCCGCTCCGGCCTGCCGTCCCTCAACATGCTGGTGGCGGATGCCGACGGCCACATCGGCTGGACCATGGTGGGCCGGGTGCCGAAACGCGTCGGCGGCGCCGGCCGGCTGCCGGTCTCTTGGTCTTCAGAGATGGGGTCTTCGGAGGCGGGAGGATGGGACGGCTACCTGGCGCCGGAAGAGGTGCCGATGATCCTCGATCCGCCGTCGGGGCGACTGTGGTCCTCCAACCAGCGGGCCCTGGCCTTCCCGCCGGAAGCGGCGGAGGCTGAGGGAGCCGCGGAGGTCGAGACCAGCGCCGTGGGGTCGAGGGAGGCTTCCTCGGGCCTCGCCGAGGTCGATCTGCTGGGTGACGGCAACTTCGGCCTCGGTGCCCGGGCGACCCAGGTACGGGATCAGCTCATGGTGCTGGAAGACGCGGACGAGCAGGACATGCTCGCCATCCAGCTCGACGACCGGGCCCTCTTCCTGGAGGGTTGGCGACAGCTCCTCCTGGACGTTCTGGACGACGAGGCGGTGGCGGGTCATCCCCAGCGCGGCGAGCTGCGCCGGCTGGTGGACAACTGGCAGGGCCGCGCCACCGTCGACGCCGTCGGCTACACCCTGGTGCGCGATTTCCGCCTGGAGCTCGGCTCCCGGCTCTTCGACGCCATCGCCGGCGGTTGCCCCATGCCCGACGAGGAATACGACTACCTGGACGATTACGGTCAGGCCGAGGGCGCCGTCTGGGCGCTGGTGGAGGCGCGGCCGCCGGAGGCCGCGGCTGGTGTCGAAGGAGGCTGGGACGGATTGTTGCTGGAGGCCGCCGACGCCGTGGTGGCGGAGGTGGAAGAGCGGCAGGAGGCCCTCGCCGACCAGACCTGGGGCGAGCGCAACCGCTTGCGCATGACCCACCTCTTCAGCCGCATGGCGCCGGGGCCGGTGAAGGGCTGGCTCGACATGGCGCCGGATCCCCAGCCCGGCGACTTCTACATGCCGCGGGTGCAGAGCAGCGGCTACGGTCCGTCCCAGCGCATGGTGGTGGCCCCGGGGCGGGAGGATCAGGCCATCTTCCACATGCCCGGCGGCCAGAGCGCCCATCCCATGTCCCCCCACTACCGCGACGGCCACCAGGCCTGGCTCGCCGGGGAGGCGACGCCGCTGCTGCCGGGAGCGGCGCAGCACACCCTGCACTTGGTTCCGGGGGAGAGAGGGGTTCCCGAGGGGGGCGAGGGAGGAGCGGACGGGGCCGGTTCCGAGCACTGAGGATGAAGCCATGGCCAAGCCAACGTCAGCCCATTCCGAGACCCCTCATCCTGAGGCCCCTCATCCCGAGGCCACCGATTCCGGTTCCGGCGCCGCGGCGGAAGGGAAGATATCGCCGGCCCGGGCCCACGCCCTGCGCTGGGAGTGGAGCCGAACCTTCGGGGGCGGATCCACCGGGGCAGCCCTGGCTCTCCACCAGCGGGTGCTGGAACAAGCCCGGCGGACGCCGGAGGCGGTGGCCGTGGAGGATGCGAAGGGGGTGCTCACCTACGCCCGGCTGGCCCAGCGTTCGGCGCGGTGGGCGCAGCGGCTGGAAGCTCTCGGGGCGGGGCCGGGGGACCGCGTCGGCGTGCTCCTGGAGCGTTCGCGGGATCTCGTGGTGGCGCTCCTCGCCGTACTGCGCACCGGCGCCGCCTACGTTCCCCTGGATCCCGCCTACCCGCGGGAGCGGCTGGGCTTCATGCTCCAAGACTCGGCGGTAGCCGGCGTCCTCTCCCGGACCGCTCTGCTGCCTTCGGGGCTGCTGTCTGGCGAGTCCGGCGGCCGCGGATTTCTCTTCGATCTCGATGCGGAAGAGCCGCCGGAAGAGGGCTCGGCCAACGGCGATCCCGAGCAGGGCGCCGCCGTGGCACCGGAGAACGGGGAAAGCTTCCTGGGCAGCGAGCTGGCCTATGTGATCTACACCTCCGGTTCCACCGGGCGGCCCAAGGGAGTGGGGGTGACCCACGCCAATGCCGGGGCGCGCCTCGATTGGAGCCTCCAGGCCTTCGACGACGGGGAGATGGCGGTGATGTTCGCTGTCACCTCGGTGTGCTTCGATCTCTCGGTTTTCGAGATCTTCGCGCCGCTGGTCCGCGGTGGGCGGGTGGTCCTGGCCGCCGGCGCCCTGGCTCTCTCCGGCCATCCCGCCGAGCATCGGGTGACCTTCATCAACACCGTACCCTCGGCCATGAGGGAGCTGCTCCGCCGGGGGCCCCTGGGGGATTCGGTGCGGGTCGTCGGGCTGGCCGGCGAGCCGCTGCGCCGCGGACTGGCGGAAGCGGTCCACGGCGCCGCCGGCCCGGGCGGCGTACGGTTGCTGAATCTCTATGGCCCGTCGGAGGACACGACCTACTCCACCGCCGAGGAGGTGGTTCCCCAGGAGCTGGATCAGGGGATCGAGCCCGCCATCGGCCGGCCTTTGCCGGGCACCGTGGCCCGGGTCTTCGGCAGTGGGGTTTTCGGCAGCAGGGTCTTCGATGGCGTCTCCCCTGGTCAGCCGGGGGAGCTCTTCCTCGGCGGTCGGGGCGTCACCCGCGGCTACCTGGGACGCCCGGCCCTCACCGCCGAGCGCTACTGTCCCGATCCGCTGGCCGAGGAGCCTGGCGCGAGGCTCTACCGCACCGGGGATTTGGTGTGCCACCGCCCCGACGGGCGGCTCGACTTTCGCGGGCGCAAGGATCACCAGGTCAAGCTCCGAGGCTTCCGCATCGAGCTCGGCGAGGTCGAGGCGGCGCTGGTGAGCCATCCGGAAGTGGCGGAGGCGGTGGTGGGGGTGCGGACGGTGGCCGGGGAACCCATGCTCACCGCCTGGGTGGCGGCGCCGGAGGAGCGGCTCGCCGATCTGCGTGCCTTCCTCGCGGAGCGCCTGCCCCAGCCCATGGTGCCGGGGGCCTGGATGGCTCTGGAGCGATTGCCCCGAACCCCCAACGGCAAGGTCGACCGCGCCGCGCTGCCCAATCCTCGCCGGGGGCAGGCCAGTTCTCGCCGGGGGAAGACCAGTCCTCGCCGGGGAAAGATCCGAGAGGCCGGCGCCATGGCGCTGGAAGGCTCGGCGGAGCTGGAAGGAGCGGCAGAAACCACCGTCGCCCGAGCCTGGTGCGAGGTGCTGGGCCTCGACGCCGTGGCTCCGGAGGACGATTTCTTCGAGCTTGGTGGCCATTCCCTGCTGGCGCCGCGGCTGGCTCGGCAGCTGAGCGCCGAGCTCGGCCGGCGGGTTCCTCCCGAGGCGGTCTTCGAGCATCCGACGGTGCGGGCGCTGGCGGCCTGGCTGGAAGCCGCGGAACGATTCGAGGACGGTCCCAAGCCCGGGCATCGGGAGGCCGCGGGGGGCGGCGCCGGTCCCTGGCCCGTGACCTCCTCCCAGCGCCAGCTCTGGCTCTTCGAGCAGGCCCATCCGGACACCGCCGCCTACAACGTTCTCGACGCTCTCGACCTTGAGGGCGCCCTCGACCTGCGAGCCCTCGACCTGGCCCTCGCCGCCCTGGTGGAGAGGCATCCGGCGCTGCGCACCCGCATCGCAGCAGAGTCCGAGGGCGAGGCTGATGGAGAACCCACGGGAGAACCCGCGCAGAGCGTCGCCCCGGCGCCGGAACACGTGCTGGCCACGCTGGACCTTTCCCGCCTGTCCGTCGCCGCCGCCGAGAGCGAAGGGGAAGCGCTGTCCCGGCGGGAAGGAGCCCGGCCGCTGGCCCTGGACGCTCCCACGGCTCTGCGGGCCACCCTCCTGCGCCTGCCCGGCGGTGACCGCCATCATCTGCTCCTGACCTTCCACCACGCCGCCGTGGACGGAACCTCCGAGGTGCTCTACCACCGGGATTTGGGTCAGCTCTACGGAAGGGCTCTGGAACGGGCCACGCCCATGCCGACCGAGCCAGGGTTGGGGCTGGGGCTGGAGCTTGGGGATTGGGCCTTGTGGGAGCAGGGGAGACTTCCGGGGAAAGCCGCCGGCATCGAGGCCCGGGCCGATCGCCTGGCGGAGATTCCGGCCCTCGAGCTGCCGATGGACCGGCCCCGCCCCGGGGTGCCGACCTTCCGCGGTGGCCGCTTCGAGCTTCAAGGCTGGCTCGGCAAGGAGGTCACCACCCGGTTGGTGGATCTCGGCCGGGCCCGGGGGGCGACCCCCTACATGACCTTCCTGGCCCTCTTCCAGCTCTTCCTCGGGCGCCTCTCGGGGCAGCGGAGCTTCGCCGTCGGCACTCCCACCGATCTGCGGGTGGGAGGCGCCGACCAGGAGCTCGCCGGCTATCTGGTCAACATGCTGGTGGTGCCCGCCTGGGTGCCGGCGGCGGGGAGCTTCGGGGATCTGGTCGACGAGGTTCGCGCCGAGGTGCTGGAAGCCCTGCGCTCGAAGGATCTTCCCTACCCGCAGCTCGCCGCGGCGGCGGGAAGGCATCGCGGCGGCGGTGCTGCCGGGATCGAGGCTCATCCGCCAGGGACTCATCCGGTGGGGGCCAACCCTCTCTTCCAGGTCCTCTTCCAGGTGGTGGCGCCGGAGCCGCTACCGGATCTCTCCGGGCTGACGGTGCGCCGCCGACGGCGGTCCAACGGCACCGCCAAGCTCGACCTCGAGCTCACCCTCACCCTGGATGGCGGCGACCTCGGGGGATACCTCGAATACGCCGCGGACCTCTTCGATCACGCCAGCGTGGCGCGCTTCCTCCAGCGCCTGGAACGGCTGGCCCGGGCCGTCGCCGCGGCGCCGTCGGCGTCTCTGGCAGCCCTGCCCCTTCTGACGCCGGCGGAGGAAGAGCAGGTCCTGGGAGACTTCGGCCGAGGACCGGAGAGCGTTGCCGGACCGCAGCTGGCTCACGCCTTCTTCCTCGATCAGGCTCGGCGGACGCCGGCGGCCCCGGCGCTGCGCTACCGCGAGACGGAGATCAGCTACGGGGAGTTGGAGGAGCGCTCGGCGGCGCTGGCCGTTGCTTTGGGTTCCGCGGGGGTGGAGGCCGAGGACCGGGTGGGCATCCTCCTACCCCGGGGACCGGACCAGGTGGTCGCCGTGCTGGCGGTGCTGCGGGCCGGTGCGACCTACGTGCCCCTGGACCCCGCCTATCCCGAGGAGCGGCTCCGCGGGATGGCCGCCGACGCCGGCCTGGCGGCGGTGGTGGCGCTGCCGGAGGAGGGATCGCCGGAGGAGGTGTCGCCGGAGAAGGAGCAGGAGGGGCTCCTGCAGAGCTTCACGGACGCCGGGACGACGGTGCTGTTCCCCAGCTCAGGAGAAGCGGCTCCGAGCCCCGATCAGCGCCGGCGGCTCGATGCGGGGCTGGCGTCTTTGACGGTGCACCCCGAGGCTCTGGCCTACGTCATCTTCACCTCCGGTTCCACCGGCCGGCCCAAGGGGGTCGCCCTCTCCCACGGGGCCCTGGCCAACCTGGTGCTCTGGCAAAACAACCTCTCCACTCCCGAGAGCCGCGGCCCGACGCTGCAATTCGCCGCCCTCTCCTTCGACGTTTCGTTCCAGGAGATGTTCGCCACCTTCGCCGCCGGCGGGACGCTGGTGCTGGTGGACGAGGAGCTGCGCACCGACCCCGCGCGGCTCCTGGACCACCTGCGGCGGGAGGCGGTGGAGCGCCTCTTCCTGCCCTTCGTGGCGCTGCAGGCTCTGGCTCTGGCGGGGGCCCACCGGCCACCGCTGGAGGCACTGCGGCATCTGATCACCGCCGGCGAGCAGCTGCGGGTCGGGACGGTCCTCCGGCGCT
The DNA here is from genome assembly GCA_034211275.1 of Acidobacteriota bacterium. Lineage (NCBI taxonomy): Bacteria > Pseudomonadati > Acidobacteriota > Acidobacteriota bacterium. The sequence continues at coordinate 13,130 of JAXHTF010000031.1, read as the reverse complement.
GGCTGGAGAGCATGCCCGGCTGCCGGCTGCACAACCAATACGGTCCGTCGGAGAGCCATGTCACCACCGCCTGGACCCAGTCGGGGGAGGCCTCGGAGCTGCCCGACCTGCCGCCGGTGGGCGGCCCCATCTCCGGCCACCGGGCCTATGTCGCCGACGCCTGGGGCGCCGCCGCCGGCATCGGCGTGCCGGGGGAGCTGCTGCTGGGGGGCGCCGGTCTCGCCCGGGGCTATCTCGGCAGGCCGGGGTGGACCGCTGAGCGCTTCGTTCCGGATCCCTTCTCCGGCGTTTCCGGGGCCCGCCTCTACCGCACCGGCGATCGCGCTCGCTGGCGCGAGGACGGAGCCCTCGACTTCCTGGGCCGGGCCGACGACCAGGTGAAGATCCGCGGCTACCGCATCGAGCCGGGAGAGGTCGCCGCCGCCCTGGAGGAGTGCCCGGAGGTGGATTCGGCGGTGGTGATGGTGCGGGAGGACACCCCGGGACACCGGCGGCTGGTGGGCTATTGGGTGCCCGCGGAGGGAGCGGTGGATCCCTCGGCGAAGGCCCAGGAGCTAGATCGGGCGCTACTGCGGCAGCTCCAGGGGCGCCTGCCGGAGCCCATGGTGCCGGCGGCCTTGGTGGCCCTGGGAGCCTTCCCCAAGACCCCCAGCGGCAAGCTCGACCGCCGCGCCCTGCCGATGCCCCAGACCGAGGCTGGCGAGGATTTGGCTGGCACCGAGCCCACGACTCCGGCGGAGCAGCTGCTGTTGGAGATCTTCCGAGAGGTCTTCGGCGCGGCGGCGGTGACCGGCACCGGGGATGACTTTTTCGCCCTCGGCGGCCACTCCCTGCTGGCGGTGCAGCTGGTGGCCCGGGTGCGCGACCGCCTGGGGGTGGAGCTGAGCGTCCGGGACATCTTCGAAGCACCCACCGTGCGCGCCCTGGCTCAGCGATTCGAGACGGCCCTGCGGGCGGGCCACGGCGCCCAGCTACCGCCGGTGGAGCCGCGCCGGGAGGAGGGGCCGGCGCCGCTGTCGTGGAATCAGCAGGGCTTCTACATCCTGCAGCGGCTGGCGCCGGAGAGTCCTTTCTATCGCCTGCCCTACGTCCATCGCTTCGCCGGCCGCCTGCGCCGCGGTGCCCTCGACCGAGCCTTCGAAGCGGTGCTGCGACGCCACGAGGCGCTGCGGACGACGGTGGTGGAGAGCTCTGAGGCGGGCAGCGAGGCTCGTCAGCAGGTGCACGACGAGCCGCTGGAAACCCTCCGCTGGATCGACCTGCGCGGTCTTGGCTCCGATGCGGAGCCGACGGCGGAGAGGCTGCTGCGGGCGGCGGGACGGCAGCCGCCGGACCTCGCCGCCGGGCCGCTGGTGCGCGGGCTCGTCGTCGAGTTTCCCGGAGGAGGTGCGGGAGACGACCAGGGAGCCCTCTTCCTCGACACCCATCATCTGATCAGCGACGGTTGGACCCTCGGCCTGGTGCGCCGGGATCTGCGCCGGGCCTACTCCGCACTCTGCGCCGGGGAGTCCTCCTCCGTGCTGCCGCCACCGCCGACCCCCAGCTTCGGCGACTTCGCCGTCTGGCAGCGGCGGGTGGAGGCGGAGGGGCTTCTGGATGGCGCGCTGGATTATTTCCGCGAGACCCTGGCGGGGGCGCCGGAGGCCTTGGAGCTGCCCCTGGACCGCCCCCGGCCCCCGGCGCCGAGCTTCGAGGGCGGGGTGGTGCGCCGGCCGCTGGAGGCCACGGCGGCGGTGGAACACCTGGCCCGCCGCCTCGGGGCGACACCGTTCATGGTCTACATGGGAGCCTTCGTCGCCCTGCTGGTCCGCCTCTCGGGCCAGCGGGACCTGGTCGTCGGTCTGCCGGTGGTCAACCGCCGCCAGCGCGAGCTCGAAGAGATCGCCGGCTGCTTCGTCAACACCGTGGCGGCACGGTTGGACTTCGCGGCGGCGAGGCGGGATGTCGATGAGGACTCCACGGGGGCTGCCATTGGAGGCCTCACTGGAAGCCTTACTGGTGGCGACGTGGTGGCCCGGGTGCGCGACGCGACCCTCGGCGCCTACGCCCACCAGGACCTGCCTTTCGGCCGCCTGGTGGAGGAGCTGGTAGAGCGCCGGGACCAGAGCCGCAATCCCCTCTACCAGGTCAGCTTCCAGCTCCTCGACGACCCCATGCCGTCCCTGGTCCTGGAGGGCCTCGCGGTCAAGCCCTGGAAGCTCTACAACCAGACTTCCCGCCTCGACCTCGAGCTCTTCGTGCGTCGGGAGCAGGGGATTCCCACGGCGGTGTTGGAATATTCGTCGGATCTTTTCGACGCGGTGACCGCTCGCCGCTGGGTGGAGCTTTTCGTGCGCATGTTGCACGCTCTGGCGGAGCATCCGGAGCTGCCCCTGGCGGCGCTGGACGTTCACTCGCCGGCTCAGCGGCAACAGCTCCTGAGCGAGTGGAACGACACCGTCCGGGATTTCTCGGCGGTGGGCTCAGCGGTGGACGAAGCACCGGCGGATCCCTGCCTGCATCAGCTGGTGGCCCTCCAGGCCCAGCGCACTCCGGAGGCGACGGCGTTGCGCTTCGAGGGCGAGACCTTGACCTACGGCGAGCTGCTGCGCCGCGCCCACCACCTCGCCGCCTATTTGGCGGAGCGGGGCGTCGGGCCGGAGACGCCGGTGGCGGTGTGCATGGACCGCAGCCTGGAGCTCCCGGTGGCTCTGCTGGCAGTGCTCGCCGCCGGTGCCTTCTACGTGCCCGTGGATCCGCGGCTCCCGCCGGAGCGGCTGCGCTTCATGTTGCAGGATTCGCTGCTGAATGCTTCGGATGGGGGAAGCTCTTCCGCGGCCTGGGTCTTGACCCAGGAGCGCTGGCTCTCCTCGCTGGAAGAGCTCACGCAGCCGGAGGCTTCAGCCCCGCCGGGTGCCGCCGGTTTGTGCATCCTGGCCGTTGATGGCGGGTTGCCCGAAGGAGCAGCCGCGGTGGATGAGAGCTCCGTCGAAGCCGGGCCGGACGCCGGTCGTCTTCTCGATGCTCGTCACGGCGCCTACGCCATCTACACCTCCGGCTCCACCGGCAAGCCCAAGGGGGTGCTCAACAGCCACCGGGGCATCGTCAACCGCCTGCGCTGGATGCAGGCGGCCTACGAGCTGGGGCCCGGCGACCGGGTGTTGCAGAAGACCCCCTTCACCTTCGACGTTTCGGTGTGGGAGCTGTTCTGGCCGCTGATCACCGGCGCCGAGATGGTGCTGGCGCGGCCCGAGGGCCACAAGGACGCCGCCTATCTGCTGGAGCTGATGGCCGACGCCGGCGTCACCGTCGTCCATTTCGTGCCCTCCATGCTGCAGCTCTTCCTCGAACAGCCGGTGGAGCGGGTCCAGCGGCTGCGCCAGGTGGTGTGTAGCGGCGAGGCCTTGCCGCTGGAGCTGGCGCAGCGCTTCCTGGAGGCCTCGCCGGCGGCGCTGGACAATCTCTACGGTCCCACCGAGGCGGCGGTGGACGTCACCCGCTGGCGCTGCCGCCGGGGGGAGCAGCGGCTTCCCATCGGCCGGCCCATCGCCAACCTCGGGCTGCGGGTGGTGGATCGGGAAGGTGCCCTGGCCCTGCCCGCCGCCCCGGGGGAGCTGCTGCTGGCGGGGGTGGGGCTGGCCCGCGGCTATCTCGGCCGGCCGGCCCTCACCGCCGAGCGCTTCGTGCCCGATCCCTGGGGGAAGGAGCCCGGCGCCCGGGCTTACCGCACCGGTGACCTGGTGCGCCACGACACCGACGGCGCGGTGGAATACCTGGGGCGCATCGACTTCCAGGTCAAGATCCGCGGCTTTCGCATCGAGCTGGGGGAGATCGAGTCGGCGCTCACCGCTCATCCGGCGGTGCGGGAGGCGGTGGTGCTGGCGCGCTCCGTTGGGGACGGCGGGGATCTGCGGCTGGTGGCCTATCTGGTGGTGCGGGAGGAGACCGCTCCGGCGTCGTTGCGGGCCTATCTGGAGGCTCAGCTCCCGGAGTACATGGTCCCGGCCCACTACGTCTTCCTCGACGCCCTGCCCCTCTCCGCCAACGGCAAGCTGGACCGCCGGGGGCTGCCCGATCCGGTGCCCGGCCGCGGCGACCTGGGCCACGAGCGGGTGGCGCCGCGGACGCCGACGGAGGAACGCCTGGCGGCCCTCTGGTGTCAGCTCCTGGGGGTCGAGGAAGTGGGCGTCCACGACGACTTCTTCGCCCTCGGCGGTCACTCCCTGCTGGCCATCCACGTCATGACCCACGTGCGCAACGGCTGGGAGCTGGATCTGCCGGTGGCCACCCTCTTCCGCGCCCCCACCATCGCCGAGCTCGGCCGCCTCCTCGACGGCGAGGGCGGGCGCTCGACCTCCGTGCTGGTGGCCATGGGCGGCCAGAGCCTTCCCGCCCGGCCTTTCTACTGCGTCCACGGCATCGGCGGCAACGTCTTTCGCCTGGTGCGGCTGGCGCGGCTGATGGCCGGCCAGCGGCCGTTCTATGGGCTCCAAGGTTGGGTCGGCGGCGGCGACACGGCGTATCTGGGCAGCGTCGAGACCATGGCCCGGCGCTACGTGCCGGAGATCCTAGCCTTACAGCCCCGGGGGCCCTACCTGCTGGGGGGCTACTCCCTGGGCTCTTTGGTGGCTTATGAGATGGCCCGCATCCTCACCGCCGAGGGGCACGAGGTGGCTTTCGTCGGCCTCCTGGACGTCGCGGCACCGAGCCCCGGAGCGAGCCCCGAGGCCGCCAAGGCGGAGCTGTCCAAGGGCAGCTTCGAGGGCGGCATCGCCCGCGAGCTGGGGATTCCCATCGAGCCCGACAAGCTCTTCGCCCTGGAGCCGCGCCAGCGATTGGGCTACGTGTTGGAGGCGGGCATGAAGAGCGGGGCGCTGCCCCCGGGTTTCACCCACCAGGATGCCTTCCGCTACATCGACGTCTACCAGAAGACCGGCTTCGCTTCCGCCTCCTACGGCCGTCATCCCTATGGCGGGCGAGTGGCTCTCTTCTCGACCCCTACGGACGAGGAACCCCCGGACCCGACCCTGGGCTGGGGCGAGCTGGCGGCGGGAGGCGTCGACGTCTACTCCATCCCCGGAGATCACTTCAGCCTGGTGATGGAGCCCCACGTGGAGGAAGTGGCGCGGACCCTGTGCCGGGCCCTCGACGAGGCCGAGCGCCGATGGGCCGAGGAATGAGCGCTCCGCGGGAGCGAGAGCTACGAGAACTGCAACATCGTCAATCGGAGCCGGGGATCCCGGCCAGGAAATATAGGATTTTTGGAGGACCACCCCATGACGCTTGAGACCACTGAACACCACCCTATGGCGGGCGATGAGGCCGAAACCGAAGGGTTGCCCACCGGCGAGTTGCTGCACGGCTTCTTCGAACAGCGCGCCGTGGCCCAGGGGCCGGCGCCGGCTCTGCTGACTCTGCGCGGCCCCGTCACCTACGGGCAGGTGGAGGAGTCCTCCCGACGCATCGCCGGCACGCTCCAGTCCTTGGGCGTCGGTGCCGAGGTTCCGGTGGGGCTCTTCGCCCACCGCGGCCCGGCGATGCTCGGTGGCTTGCTGGGGATTTTGCGCGCCGGCGGCGCCTACCTGCCGCTGGATCCCACCTTTCCGGATCAGCGCCTGAGCTACATGTTGGAGGACGCCCTGGGCGGCGCTGCGCCGGTGGTGGTGTGCAGCGCTGCTCTGCGCCAGCGGTTGGAGGAGATGGTGCCGACGGCGCGGGTAGTGGTTTTGGAGGAGGTTCTCGAGGCTGAGGAGGAGGCGCCGGGGCTCACCCCGCCGCAGCTCTCCGCCGACAACCTGGCCTACGTGCTCTACACCTCTGGATCCACCGGTCGCCCCAAGGGAGTGCAGATCTCCCATGGCGCCGCCGTCGCCTTCCTGCGCTCCATCGCCCAGCGCCTGGAGCTCACCGCCGAGGACACGCTGCTGGCGGTGACCACCTTGGCTTTCGACATTTCGGTGTTGGAGATCTTCCTGCCCCTGGCGGTGGGCGGGCGATTGGTCATCGCCGATCACGAGACCGCCTGGGGCGGTCGCCAGCTGCAGCAGGCTCTGGCCATGAGCCGTGCGACGGTGCTGCAGGCGACGCCGGCGACGTGGAATCTGCTCACTCACAGCGGCTGGCCCGGCAACGAGGACCTGCGCATGTGGTGCGGCGGCGAGGCTTTGCCGCAGGAGCTGGCGGCGGCGCTGCTGCGGCGTAGCGGTGGGCTGTGGAATCTCTACGGCCCGACGGAGGCCACGGTGTGGTCGACGGTGCAGAAGATCGAGAACGCCGACGATCCCATCTCCATCGGTCATCCCATCCCCGGCACTCGGGTCTATCTGCTCGACGCCGAGGGCCGGCCGGTGGCGGACGGCGAAACCGGGGAGGTCTACCTCGCCGGCCCCAGCCTCTCCCGCGGCTATCGCGGCCGCCCGTCCCTCACCGCGGAGCGCTTCCTCCCCGACGGCTCCGGCGACGGCGAGCCCGGCGGCCGGATCTACCGCGTCGGCGACCTGGCGCGGTGCGGCGACGGTGGCGAGTTGTACTTCGCAGGGCGGGTGGATCACCAGGTCAAGGTGCGGGGTTTCCGCATCGAGCTGGGGGAGATCGAGGCGGCCCTGCGCGCTCATCCGGCCATCGACCAGTCGGTGATCAAGGTGTGGCAGCCGCAGGGTGGTCAGCCGGTGCTGGTGGCCTACGTCACCCTGGCGGGGGAAGAGCGTCCGGAGGTGGTGGCCCTGCGGGAGAGCCTGCAGGAGCGTCTTCCGGCCTACATGGTTCCCGGAATGTTCCTCTTCCTCGAGGAGATGCCCCTGACCCCCAATCTCAAGATCGACCGCAACGCCCTGCCCGAGCCCGCCGGCGCCAGCCGCGCCCGGGCCGAGCGGGTGGAGCCGCGCACCGACACGGAGCGGGTGGTGGCGGAGATCTTCGCCAAGGTGCTGGACATCGAGGACGTCGGCGCGCTGGACGACTTCTTCGACCTCGGCGGCCACTCCTTCTTCGCCATCCACGTCATGACCCATCTGCGCCAGCGCAAGGGCATCGACCTGCCGCTGGCGGTGCTCTTCCAGGCTTCGACGGTGGAGGCTCTGGCGGCCCTGGTGGACGAGCGCTCGGCGGATCCGGCGAGCCTGCACCTGGCGCTGCTGGCGGGTCGCCCCGATCATGGCGGCCGACCCTTCTTTTGCGTCCACGGCATCGGCGGCAATGTCTTCCTGTTCATGGAGCTGGCCCGTCACCTGGGGGATGATCGTCCCTTCTACGGAGTCCAGGGCTGGGCCGATCTGGACGACGTCGACTACCTGGGCAGCGCCCAGACCATGGCGGCGAGATACGTCGACGTGCTGCGCCGGGTGCAGCCCGAGGGGCCCTACACCTTGGGCGGCTACTCGGTGGGGGCGTCGGTGGCCTTCGAGATCTGCCGCTTGTTGGTGGAGCAGGGAGAGTCCGTCGACCGCTTGGTGATTCTGGACACCGACGCGACGCCGCCGGACCATCCCATCGATATGAAGAAGGTGAGCTTCGAGGGCGGCATGGCGCAGGAGTTGGGCATTCCCATCGAGCCCGAGAAGCTCTTCTCCCTGCCGCCGCAAGAACGCCTGGGCTACGTGGTGGAGACCGGCGTCGAGACCGGCGTGCTGCCGGCGGGTTTCACCGTCGCCGACGCCATGCGCTATCTGCGCGTCTTCCAGCTCACCCTCAACGCCTCCCTGGCCTACCGGCCCGAGCCCCTGGACGTTCCCGTCACCCTGATGCGGGCGGACGATTCACCGCGGGATCAGGATGACCTCAGCTGCGGTTGGGGCGAGGTCACCTCGCTGCCGGTGCAGGTCTTCAAGATGCCCGGGGACCAGAACACCATGATGCGCGAGCCCCACGTGGTAACGGTGGCGGAGCGGCTCCATGCGGTGCTGAACGAGCTCGATCCGGTGGATTCTCCGGAGGGCCGGTGAAGCGCTTTCTGGCCCTGGTCTTTGGGCAGACCGTCTCCCAGCTCGGTTCCGGCTTGACCTCCTTCGCCCTCGGGGTGTGGATCTTCGAGAGCAGCGGGTCTGCCACCCGCTTCGCCCTGGTGGCCTTCTTTTCCATGGTGCCGCAGCTGGTGATGATGCCGCTGGCGGGGAATCTGGCGGACCGCTGGAGCCGCAAGGGGACGATGATCCTCGGCGACAGCCTCGCCGGTTTGCTCACCCTGGTGTTGCTGCTGGTCTTCTATTTCGATCTCCAGGCCTATTGGATCATCTACCTGGTGGTGGCCATCTCCGCGGCCTCGAGCTCCATCCAGCAGCTCGGATTCCAGGCCTCCGTGGCGCTTTTCGTGCCCCGGGAGCAGCTGGGACGGGCCAACGGCGCGGTGCAGCTGGGGCGGTCCATGAGCCTGCTGCTGGCGCCCCTGGCGGCGGGCTACCTGCTCGGCATCCTGGGCGTCGACGGCATCCTCTTCCTCGATCTGATCACCATGATCCTGGCGGTGCTGACGGTGGTCTTCGTGCCCTTCCCCGCGCTGCGGGAAGCGGCGGCGCCGGAAGAGCTCGGCGAGGAGGCCGCAGCGACGGCGGCGGATGCCGAAGCGGCGGACGGGGTCGCCGGTGCGCCGGGCCCGGCGGGGGCTGCCGCCCAATCACCTCCGAAGCTGGGGGCCTTCGCCGAGGGCTGGGCCTATCTGCGCCAGCGCCCGGGCCTGCTGGGCCTGCTGGCGACCTTCGCCGGGGTCAACTTCTGTCTCGGCTCGGTGGAGGCCTTGCTGACGCCCTTGGTGCTCTCCCTGGCGGACGAGAAGGCCCTCGGCAGCGTGCTCTTCTTCGCCGGATTGGGAATGCTCACCGGCGGCTTGACCCTCAGCGTCTGGGGCGGCCCGCGGCGGCGGGTCCGGGGCATCCTCATTCTGGTGGCGCTGGAGGGGCTGGTGCTGGTGCTCTGCGGCGTCCAGGCGGAGATCATTTTCGTCTCCGTGGCGGCCTTCTGCTTCATGGTCCTCACCCCCATGGTGGCGGGCACCAGCCAGGCGCTGTGGCAGAGCAAGGTGGAGGTGGAGAAGCAGGGCCGCGTCTTCGCGGTACGCCAGATGCTCGCCATGGCCGCCATGCCCCTGGCCTTTCTCACCGCCGGCCCGCTGGCGGACTATGTCTTCGAGCCGGCCATGGAACCCGGTGGCTGGCTGGCGGCGTCGGTGGGTGGCCTCATCGGCACCGGCCCGGGGCGCGGCATCGGCTTCTATTTCGTGCTGCTGGGAGGATTGCTGGCGGTGCTGGCGGTGATCTCCTACGCCAACCCCATGATCCGGCGACTGGAGGAGGATCTACCGGACCAGGTGTGAGGCGGCGGGATCAAACCTCCAGCGTCAGCACCGACGGCACCCGCTGCGGGTAGGCGAGGCGGAGCAGGCCGTAGCCGATGCCGGCGAGGCCGTTCATCAGCGACGGGGTCTCGACTCCTAGGGCGGTGCCGCAGCGCCAGCCGTGGGTCGTGCCCTGGCGGAGGATCGCTGCTGCCAGCCGGTCGTGCCGTTGCAGGAGCTCGTCATCTTCGAGGGCGGTAGCCAGCCGACGGAGGATCTCCAGATTGCCCAGATCGCCGTGGCACAGCCCCTGGTTCTGGCCGAAGCCGGTGGCTGCGATAGCCGCCGCTGCCTCCTCGATTTCCTCGACCAGTCGCCCTTGTTCCTCCGGGCTGGCGAAGGCTGAACCGTCCTGCTCTGAGGCTGCTAGGAAAGCGAGACGCGACAGCCCGATGCCGGCGCCGCCGTGGCACCACGCGGGGAAGAGGGGCGGTGGGTCCTGCCCTGGGCGCACGTTGCCGTCGAGGTCGTAGAAGCGCAGGTCGAGCCACCGGCCGGTTGCGGAGCCGGTTCCGTCCTCGCCGGCCCGAAAGGCTCGGCGTTCGAAGGCCAGGGCCTGGGCTGCAGTCTCTTCCAGTCGGGCAATCAGGGCCTCGTGTTCTCCAGGCTCCTGGCGCAGAACCCGGGCGAGCTGCAGGAGTGCCCAGGCGATGCCCGCAGTGCCGTGGGAGAAACCGGTGATGGGCTGGTCGCCGGCGACTCCGGGCCAGCCGACGCCGCCGCTCGACGGATGTTGGGGCTGGGCGTCCGCCAGGAGCTTTTCGGCGCAGGCGATGGCGGCTTCGAGGGTAGCCGTGGGCTGCTGGCGTTGGAGTTGCCGCTCGTAGAGCCGCAGCAGCGCCACCACGGCGCCGGCGGCGCCCCCCAGCAGGTCCCGATCCCGATCCCGCAGCAGGCGCCGGAGGATCTCCGGTACCAGGCCCTCGGCGAATTCCAGGAGCGGATCCTCATCCTCCGGCCACAGGCTTGCCAGCCGCACCGCCGTGTAGATCAGCGAGCCCCAGCCCAGGAAGCCGCCGATGCGCGGCATGGGGTCTGGCATGGGTTCCCTCGGAGGCTCTGCGGTACCGTCGGCGCTCTCGACGCCTTCTTGGATCTGCTCCCGAGCGCTCCTCCAGGCCCGCCGGGCCAGGTCGTGGAGCTCGGCGTCGTCGCGAAGGCTCCCCAGCTGAGCCAGGAAAAGAGCGATTCCCGCCAGGCCGTGCTGGAGGTCGGCGGAGAGCTCTGCCAGAAAGAGGCTGTTGTCAGCGCCGGTGCGGACGCCCAACCAGGTGGCACCGTCGCCACCGTTCGAGCCAAGGGTGTCCTGGGAACGGAGCGCGAGGCGCCGGATGCGCTCCGCCAGCTGCTCTACCGTGGCCATCAGCTCCTCCTGCGCCGGCGGACCGTCGGGGAGCCCCGCATCGTCGCCTACCTCAGACGGGGCCGCCCGGGCGATCTCTTCGACTCCCTCGGTCACCGTCGACAGGGACATCTCGATGAACCACTGCTGCCGCTCCAGATCCGCCTCGCTGAGACCCTCGATCTTTCGGCGAGCGGCGTCGAGGCCGGAGGTTTGGAAATGGTCTTCGAAGACGTGGCCCTCCCCTGCCAGATCCCGGGAATCGGGTCGGGTGCTGAAGAACGGGATGTCCCCCCGGTGCAGGGCCTCCTGCTCGGCGGGGATCACCGCATCCAGGTCGGGGCGCTCCACCGCTTCCAGCCACAGTCGATCGAAAAGGCGGTCGCGGATGGAGGCTTCCCCTAGAGCGCCAGGGTGATAGCTCTCCCCTTGAATCAGGGCGTAGACCCGGGTGGGGCGCAGGATGGCCCGGAGCTCGACCTCTGCAAAGGCCGCCAGCGGCCCGTCGTCGGCGAGGAGCTCGGCGCGATGCTCGAGGAGCAGCCGATAGGTTCGGGAGAAGCCATCCAGGAGGTCTTCCCGATACGTCACCGGGGAAAGCTCGTCCTCTCCCAGCCGAGCTCGATGATGGCCGGCCGTGATGACATTCCGCCGCCGAACCACCCGCGCTTGGTCGGTGCCCAGACCTTCCGCCACCGGCGCCGCATGGGGGTCGTGCTGGCCGGCTTGGCTGGACAGGCCGCTGACGTCGAGGCCGCTGATATCGGGAGCCCTGGCATCGGGGTTCTTGGCGTCGGGGGCCTTGGTATCGGGGCCGCTGGCTCCCGAGCCGCCGCCGGAACCTCCTGCCTCCTCACCTTCTCCTGCGTCGTGGCGCTGCCACAGCCGCTGGGGCAGCAGGCCCACCCGCAACACCGAATCCGTCATCAGCGCCATGGGCGTTCCGGCCTCCACCTGGCGCTGCCGCGGGTGGAGGAGGGCTTCCAGGTCCACCAGGCGGGGGTGCTCGCCGTCGGCGATGAGGTTTTGATAGTGGAAGTCGGTTGCCTCCAGGGCGTGGAGGAGAGCGAGGAAGCTACCCTGGCGCTGGAAGAAACGCCGGGCCTCGGCCGGCGTCCGGCACGGCCCTGGAGTAACGAAGGCGGACCAACCGTGGGAGCCTCGGTCGAGAGTGTCGACGGCCTCCAGTGCCGGCTCCAGGCCCCGTTGCGCCAGCCACTCCAATAGCTCGGCGAAGCGTTGATCCACCGCCGTCGATCGCGGCTTGTAGACCAGCCGAAAACCGTCACGGAAGCTCAGGAGCGCTACGCTCCGGCCCCCGCGGTGGGGATCGCCGGCGCCGGTGTCAACGGATTCCAGCCGCGGCTCACCGTTCTCGGTCTCGCCGCTTTCCGGCGCCGCGGCCCAGCGCTCCCGCAGCGCCGGCCAGTCCGCCGCCAGCCGGGTGAGCAGCTCTTCCGAGGCCTCCCGCCACTGTTCCACCAACACGCTGAGAAGCCGCGCCAGGGAAGGATACTCGGCGAGGAGGGCGAGGCCGTAGGCGGGTTCTTGGAGGTGATGGACGAAGGATTGGAACCGTTCACCAGGGGTCTCGCCCTCCAACCGGCCCTCCATGCGCGCGATGTTGAGCTCCAGGATCAGCGTGCGCTGGACCTTCGGGGCCAGCCGGCCGGGGAGCGCTCCGGCGAGGAGTGGGACCACCGTCTCGGGGTCCCAGGGCACAGGATCTCCTGACCTCGCGGCTGAGCTTTCGGCAAGATCGAGGCTCAGCCGGTGGAGGGAGCGCAGGGCCGGGTTCACCAAGGGCTCGAGCCAGCCCAGCAGGGAGCGAGCCTCGGCGCTGGGATGGCTCTCCAGCAGCGCCGCCCAGGAGCAGCCCGGGGGCGGCGGCGAAGGATGCGCGAAGGCGGTCTCGAGGGCGTCGGCCCATTCGGGCTCCGGCAGCAGCTCCGACAAGGCTTCCGCCGGTAGTCCCAGCAGATCCCGGAATGAGTCTGCCTGCAGTCCATCCGTCACCAGGCGGCGCTCGAAGACGTCGTCACGGTCGAAGGGGGGCTGTCGACGCCACAGCTCCACCCGTCGCTCCCCCAACCTATTGTCGGAACGCTCCCGCCAGCTGTTGGGCAGGAGCTCTCGGAGCTGTTGCAGCCGATGCCGCAGAGGTGTTGCTGCGGGCCACGGGCTGGCGGCGGAGTCGGGAGCGGGGTTTGAGTCGGAGGAGGTCAAGGGAAGTCGCAGAACGATGGGCAAGGGACCCGAAAAGCAAGGAGCGACGGGCTGGGACAGCCGCGCCGCTCCGGGACCGCTTTCACGGTCTTGGGATGCTTCCGAGGAAGCTGCTCCGATTTATCCGCAGCTGCTCTCGTCCGGACAGAAACAACGGCAAGAGTCGCCGCCGGCCACCGAACGGAGCTCGTCGTCGGCGAGCTCGATAACGCCGGCGGGGTTCTGCGGCAGCTGAGCCCGCTGCTCGTCGTTGAGGCT
>JAXHTF010000030.1 GCA_034211275.1 Acidobacteriota bacterium | reverse complement strand
TAAGTACGCCACAAGCAATGCGTTTACCTATGCGTTGGATAGCTATTTTGTACGGTAGATTAGAAGTTGATTTTGCAGCAACTAGCGGGATACAAAAAGGGCAAGATGTTATTAAAATGATAGGACGCCAGTCCACCAGGCTGAAGGCTTGGTTGCCGCCGCCGGCCGCTCTACTAAGCTTCTTCCTCGTTTCCCTCCGGCGGCTTCGAGTCCTCTAGCCGCGCATCCTTGCGCCGCACGTAGAGGAGCTTCTCCACCTCGGCGACCACCTCGCCCTCCTGGTCCAAGACCTCGGCCTTGAACACCGGCTCTACCTTGCCCTCGGCGTCCGCCGCGGCGCGGATTTCCTGCTCGCGTTCCAGGGGAATTTCGAAGCGCGCCCGCATGGTGCCGCGGCCCGGCCGCCGGAAGCGGATGGTGGCAGCCTTGTCCCAGACGATGTAGTCGCGGCCCAGCAGCTCCACCAGCATGACCATGTAGAACGGGTCGCACATGGCGAAGAGGGAGCCGCCGAAGTGGGTCCCCACGTAGTTGCGGTTCCACCAGTGGAGCTTCATCTCGGTTTCGATGAGGCGCAGGTCATCGCGCACCGTGCACACTCGGATCCCCGCACCGAGGAAGGGGGGATAGAAGCGCATCAGCCAGAAGAGCCAGCGTTGCTTGGTGGTCACTTTCTTGGACATGGCGGGGCTTGTCGGGTCAAAGGTCAGCGGTTTGCGCAAGAAGCGGCTTCGTCGTGGGTTGCACTATACGTGATGGAGGATCGCGGCATGACCCGGAAGATGAAGCCATGAGCCAGGCCTTGCGCAGCTCCACGCCCGGGGACCGTCTACCCTGGCGCGCCGCGGGTTGGAGCGAGGGCCAGGCTGCAGCGCATCTTCTGGACCGCTTCGCCTTCGGCCCGCGCCCCGGGGAAGTTCAGGCGGTGCGGGAGATGGGGCTGGAGCGCTGGTTGGAGCAGCAGCTGGCGGCGGATCGGCGGAGCCCGCAGCTGGAGACGCGGCTGGCTCGGCTGGACCTTTGGAAGCTCACCGAGGACGAGCTCGCCAGCACCTTCCCCAATCCGGGACAGCTGCTGATGCAGGCGGTGGCGGAGGGGGTGCTGGATCGGGAGCAGGTGGAGGCCCTCCGAGCCGGTGCAGAGGGAGCCGGTGCACAGGGAGCTGGTGCACAGGGCGTCGGGGGCGAAGGGACGGGCGTGGATCGTCGCCGCGCTCGGCGGCAGGTGATGGAATGGGCGCGGGAGCAGGGCTACCGTTCCCAGCGCGAGCTCCTCCAGCAGTTGATGGCGGCCAAGCTCTACCGCGCTGTCTACTCCGAGAATCAGCTCCAGGAAGTGCTCACGGACTTCTGGTTCAACCATTTCAACGTCTCCCTCACCGACAACCAAGTCCGCCCCTACATCCTGGCCTACGAGCGCGACGCACTACGGCCCCGGTCTCTGGGCCGATTCCCTCGTCTGCTGGAGGCCACCGCCCGCCACCCGGCGATGCTGCTATATCTGGACAACGCCCGCTCGGCGGCGGAGGAAGGGGTGCGCACCACCTTTGCTGGAGGCCGCCGCGCCCGGGCTGCTCGACGGCGGGTGGTGGGGCTCAACGAAAACTACGCCCGGGAGCTCCTCGAGCTCCACACCCTGGGCGTCGACGGTGGCTACAGCCAGCGGGATGTGGTGGAGGTGGCGAGAGCCTTCACCGGCTGGACGGTCGTGCCTTCCGGAAGCGCCGGAGATCGCGTGCGGGAGCGATTGGAGCGCGCCCGTCGAGCCCGGGGCCTGGGCTTCGTGGTGGACGGCCCCTTCCTCTTCCGGGCGGACCAGCACGATGCCGAGGCGAAGACGGTGCTGGGGCGGCGCCTGGCTCCAGGCCGCGGCATCGAGGACGGGGAAGAGGTGCTGGACCTGCTCGCCTCCCATCCCTCCACCGCTCGCCACCTGGCGCGCAAGCTGGCGGCCCGTTTCGTCACCGACGAGCCTCCGGCGCCGCTGGTGGAGCAGCTGGCGCAGGTCTATCGCCGCAGCGGTGGGGACGCGGCGGAGATGGTACGGGCGCTGGCCTATTCGCCGCATTTCTGGTCCCCAGAGGCGCGGCGGCAGAAGGTCAAGTCCCCCTTCGAGCTGGCGGTGTCCGCCCTACGGGTGCTGGACGCCGAGGTCGGCGATCCTCGCGGCGTCGTGGAGTGGGTGCGCCGCATGGGGCAACCCCTCTACGCCTATCAGGCTCCCACCGGCTTCCCGGACCGCGGCGACTTCTGGGTCAATACCGGTGCGCTGCTCAACCGCATGAGCTTCGGCATGGATCTGGCCGCAGGGCGGGTGCGCGGTGTGGACCTGGGGTTGGAAGCATTGCTCGCGGGCCGGGAGCCGGAGTCCCTGACCGCGGCCCTGGAGGCCTATCTGCCGATCCTCCTGCCGGAGCGGGAGCTAGAGCCCATGCTCGAGCTGTTGGAGCCCATGGTGCGCAGCTCGGACCTCGCCGCCCGCATGGACGAGGCACGGTCCCAGCAGAGCCCCGGAAGGGACGACGAGGCCGGTCCGCTGATCGACAGAGAGACCGATGCTCTGCTCTTCGGCTCAGAGGGGAGTGGTCTTTTGGATCGGGGTCGCCGGGGCCGAGCCGAGCCACCGCCGCCCACCGCCGAGGAGCGGGTGGTGGGGGTGATCCTCGGCTCGCCGGAGTTTCAGCGTCGCTGAGAGGGAAGGAGAACGAAGCATGACGGTAGATCGCAGAGCGTTCTTGAAGGCCGGCGGCCTGGCCCTGGTGACCCTCGGTGCCGGCCCGTCCTTCCTTCATCGGGCCGCCCGGGCAGTGGCGGCGCCGGGGGCCCACCAGCGGCGGAAGGTGCTGGTAACCCTCTTCCAGCGCGGCGCCATGGACGGCCTGATGGCGGTGTCGCCGGTGTCGGCACCGGAGCTGGCGAAGCTGCGGCCGCGGCTGGCCCTCTCCGCGGCCCGGGGCGGCGACCTGTTGGATCTGGGAGTCGGCTACGCGCTCCATCCCGCTCTCAAGCCGCTGCTGGAGCCCTGGCGGGAGGGCCGGCTGGCGGTGGTCCACGGCGTCGGCTCACCGGATCCGACCCGCTCCCACTTCGATGCCCAGGACTATATGGAGACCGGCACGCCGGGACGCAAGGGCACCTCCAGCGGCTGGCTCAACCGCGCCTCCGGTCTGCTGGGCCACGACGCCACGCCGTTCCGGGCGGTATCCCTGACCTCGGCCCTGCCGCGCTCCCTCTACGGCGACGAGCCGGCGGTGGCGGTGCGGCGACTGGAGGACTTCCGGCTGCGTTCGGGCGGATTGATGGCGGGCGGGGTGCCTGGTGGCGCAGGCACGGGCCAAGACCTGGAAGCCCTCTATCGTCAGACCGCCCAGGATCTCCTGCGGGATACCGGCGGCGAGACCTTCGAGGCCTTGGATCTGCTGCAGCGGGTGCCCCTGCGCGGCTATCGGCCCGCCGGCGGCGCTCGCTACCCGCGGAGCCCCCTGGGGGAGAGCCTGCGGCAGATCGCCATGTTGATCAAAGCCGACGTCGGCCTGGAGGTGGCCTTCGCCGAGTCCGGCGGCTGGGATACCCACGTCGCCCAGGGAACCGTCAACGGCAGCTTTGCCCGGCACGCCCGCGACCTGGCGGATTCCATCGCCGCCTTCTGGACCGACCTCGGCGGCCGCCGCGACGATGTGGTGGTGCTGACCATGACCGAATTCGGCCGCACCGTGGCGGAGAACGGCGCCGCCGGCACCGACCACGGCCACGGCTCGTGCCTCTTCGTGCTGGGCAACCAGGTCGATGGCGGCAAGGTCCACGGTGAGCTCGGACCCCTCGCTCCCGACAATCTCTACGAAGGCCGCGATCTGCCGGTGACCACCGACTTCCGCTCGGTCTTCTCCGAGGTCGCCGGTGCACACCTGGGCGTTCCGGTCGGCGAGGAGCTCTTCCCCGGCTGGAGCGGTTCGCGGCTGCCTCTCTTCCGGCGCGGGTAGCGCCCCCGCTCTCTGGCCTTCCCCAGCTCCTCGAATCCGCGCTTCTTCCCGAACTCGCTGCGCAGCATTTGTCGTCTGCGCCAGTCTCCGTGTTCCTCTCCTCGGGGGTCAGCCGATCTGTCTCAGAGATAGAGGAAGCTCCCCTATTCGGTGCATTCTTCCGTCCAGCGCTTATGCTTGGAGGGCACTAAATCATCTTAGGGGATCAACCGGAGCGCTGCCCCGGCCGGCTTTCGGGCTGGTTCTGAGTGCTCTCAAGGAGGAACTATGCGGAATCTGGCTTTGGGACCTATTCTCGTTGTGGCGTTCGTGGTGTGTGCGTTGACCTCGCTCTTGGCGTTGACTGACTACGCTGATGAAGGTTGGCAGATCATTGATGGAGAAGCGGTTCTGCTGACTCAAGCAGCGGCTGTGCTGGTGGATGATGCAGGTCCGTTCATCGATCCCAATGGTGCAGGTCGGACTTGCGGCGACACTGGGCCGTTCATTGACCCCGATGGTGCAGGTCGGTCTTGTGGGGACGCAGGTCCGTTCATCGACCCTGATGGTAGAGGTCGCTCATTCTTAGAGGTTCGGACCTAATTCACGGGAGTAGCGGCCGGCACAACTTCTAGCTGTTGTATTGGCTGAGTGTTTCTGCAGGGGGGTATTTATATCCCTTCCAAGGACACGCAGCTGCTTGATAGAGTCTCTGTTGTAACAAATCAGGGAGCTTCTATGGATAGTCTGCATCTCACGCGGGAGCTGCTGCGCGCGCTGGCGGACGGGACCCGTGATCCCGGAGATCTGGTCTCTCTCGTGATGGCCCATCTCTTCGATCTTTGCCCCACCTGCTGCGGGGAGTTCGAGGCGTTTCAGGCCGAGGCCAGCGCCGGAGAGGCGACTTCTTACACTTCCGCCTTTCAACGCGTGAAGGAGCGGGTCGAGGCCGCCGAGCCTCGGGTGAGCCAGGAGAAGCGAGCGGCTGGAAGCCGGCTGGAAGAGCTAATGGCCCTTCCTCAGTCGGAGCGTTTGGAGGCGGTGCGGCAGGCTCCTGCCGCCTATCGTGGTCCCGCTCTGGTCGCGCTACTGCTGAAGGCCTCCCGAGACAACTTTCACGGCAAGCCCCAGCAGGCTCGCCAACTCGCCGAGCTGGCGCGAGCGGTGCTGCTGCACTCCGAGGCCTCGAGTCTCACCACCGAGCTTTACGCTCAAGCTCTCGCTTACGCTGGTAACGCCATTCGGGTGGCGGGGGACCCGCGGACAGCATTGGAGCGTTTCGAGCACTGCCGATTCCTCTTGCGGACTGTCGGTGGAGGTGATCGCCTAGTTCGTGCTGAAGTTGATGCTCTGGAAGCCTCGCTCTACCAGGCTCTCAGGAGGCACGAGGGAGCTAAGAAACTGCTGCACCGAGCAGTGACGACGTACCTTATGCTCGACAACCTGAGTGAGGCGGCAAGGGCCCTTCTCAAGCTCTCAGCGGTGCTTTTCGAGGCCGGCGACCCCGAAGAGAGCCTACGGGTCCTCGACCGGATAGCGGATTTGATCGATGCGGAGAGCGAGCCCCAGATCTACCTCTACCGTCAACACGCCCGGGCCATCTGCCTGTGCGAGACGGGGGACCCGCAGGAGGCGGCAAGAATCCTCGAGGCGAGCCGTGATCTCTACGCTCGCCTCGGCGACCCGCTGAGCCTGCTCCGCGTCGCCTGGGTGGAGGGGAAGATCGCTCGCGGGCTGGGCGAGCTGGAGGAGGCCGAGTTCCATCTCCTCACCGCCCGCCATGGCTTCCAGAAGGAAGATATTGCCTACGATGCAGCGCTGGTGTCGCTGGAGCTGGCGGAGCTCTATCTGGAGCAGCGGCGAACCGGCGAAGTGAAAGAGCTGGCGGGGGAGATGGTGCAGGAGTTCCTGCGGCAAGACGTGTCGCGGGAAGCGACGGCGGCGCTGATGCTCTTCCAGGATGCGGCGATGTTGGAGCGGGTCACCGCCGCGCTTATCGGCGACCTGGCCACCTATCTCGTCCAGGTCCGCCGCGATCCGACTCATGCCTTCCAGATCGCTTCCTGAGTTCCCCTCGAAAGCCTGAGCTTCCCTCGAAGGCGAAGTCAATTCTCCATCAGCCGCACCGCCTCCTCCAGGCCGAGGGCGGCGATGGCCATGGAGACCAGCTCGCGGTCGTCCGCGTCTTCTCTCAGGGTTTGCTCCCCGGTGAGGGTGCCGGCGACCTTGACCGTCAAGGCCAGGCGCAGCAGGTCCGCGTCCAGCGCCTCCAGGATCTTGCCCAGGGCCTCACCCTTGACGTCCTGCTGCCCCCGCTCGATGCGGCTCAGGGTGCTTTGGCTCAGACCGGCGGCGGAGGCCACTTCGTGCAGGGTCAGCCGCTGGCTTTGGCGCAGCCAGGCGATGCCCCGGCCGACCTCTTCGATGAAGCCGGCGGGCTCTTCGAGGCCCAGTCCGGGACGCCGAGGCGGGCGATATCGCCGATCCGGCTGCTGGCGAGTCGACTGGGAGCCTGCTGATTGGGAGCTCGCTGATTGGGAGCCCGCGGCGGCCGGTGGGTTCAGTAGGGGAGTCAGGTCGGAAAGATCGACTTCCAAGACCTCCATCAGCACGCCGAGGGTGTCGAGACGGGGCAGGTGATGTCCCGATTCGTAGCTGTAGATCGCCGAGGTCCCGATCCCCGCCGCCGCCGCCAGCTCCCGCTGGGTCATGCGCCGAAGAATCCGCAACTTGCGCAGCGCCTGGGGTAGCCGGTCCCACACGCCCACGCTCAGGAGTCCTCCTCCGTCGGAGTCTCTCCGGTGAGCTGGGCGACGATCTCCGCAGCTCGGCGCTTGTCCTCCGGCAGCCGGTCCCACAGCTGCCAGAAGGCATTCTCCAGTAGCGAGTAGGCGTAGGTGTGCTCGACCTGGGCCAGAGCCTTGAGCTTGGCCTTGGCTTCCGCGGTCAATTGCGCGTTGAACACCACCAGATCCTTCGGCCTGGAAGGCGGCCGACCTCGTTGTGCTGCCATAATGGCAAGATTTTATGTGGATGAATATCTGAGTGTCAATGGGGTTTCCTTGCTGGGACAAGTTCTTCCGCTTGGTGCCAATGGGGAGGGGGGAGTTTGCCAGTAGTGGGAGCAACTCGGCCCCGAAATCGGGGGTGGCTTTTACAACGCCGTCACTCCCGCGAAGGCGGGAGGCTACGCGCTGGTGAGGAGTGATCTTTGAGTATCCCAGGATGGGTTGACTTCAGGTACCACTGGTTCGGATAGGGGGCATTCACTCCCCAGCCTCGCGTGGATTCCCGCATGCGCGGGAATGACGGGAGTGGTGGCGGAAAGATTGAGTGGAATCGGAAATCGTTGTGGTTTCAGCACCTCCGCCCGGGGATTGGATCCCGGGGCGGGGCTGGCCGGTCGCTGTGGCGGATCGAGACGAGTCGCCTCAGGACATGGGGATCGAGTGCAGCCCGGTGGTCTTTTCCTTCAGGCTGCGAAGCTCGTCGGCGACGGCGAGGGCGCTGCGGCAGGCGGTGGCGGCTTTTTCCTGCAGTGCGGGAGTGGTGCAGTACTTCTCCAGGATTTCCCGGGCGCGGATGTGGTGATGGACCTCTTCCGGCTGGATGATGGTCTCGTACATCTCGGCGGTGCGGTAGTCCCCGGCGGAGCGGCAGAAGTCGATGAATTGGAGGTTGCGGATGCGTGCCACGGCCTCGCAGGCGAAGGGGCCGCCGGCGATGCGTTCCACCGTGGTGGGCAGGCCCTTGAGGTAGTGGTAGAGGGGGGAGTAGCCCTCTTGGAGCGGGTTGTAGTCGCTCATATCCACCTCCAGCTCTCCCAGGCGGTGGCTGATCAGCTCGTAGTGCTTCATCTCGTCGCCGCATTGCTCCGCCAGCAGGCGCTTGGCGTCTACCTCCGGCGTGGTGGGCATCCAGACCGCCGCCAGCTCGCTGGCTTCGAGCTCGCTCTTGAGAGCCAGCTTGAGCAGCTTGATCACCTCTACCTCTCCGTCGGCTTCCGCCTCCAGGGTCTCGTGCTGACCGAGTTGGGAGAACAGCTCCTCCATCTCGCTGAAAAGCTGGTCGACGAATTGCTTGCTGTCCATGCCTGACTCCTTGGGGGTGAGATGCGTGGGCTCGAAGATTTCCGCGCCGGCTGCCCATGGCCGGTCTCCCATTCTATCGCGGGTGGTGCTTTCGTGCGATGAAGTTCCGCTGTAACGAATCTGCGACGGGCTGGCTCAGTCCTCGGGGCGCTCCCCCGCCGGGGCCATTTTGACCAGCTTGGGGTCGAAGCGAGCCAGTACCTCCACCAGGTCCGATTGGGCGTCCATCACCGAGCGGATGTCCTTGTAGGCCATGGGGACCTCGTCGAGGCCGGCGGAGAGCACCGTCACTCCCCTGTCTGCCAGGAGCTTTTTGGTCTCGGACCAGGTGAAGCTGTTGTTGGCTTTGCGGCGGCTCATGCGGCGGCCGGCACCGTGGGCGGCGGAGGCCAGAGAGTCGGGGTGGCCCTTGCCGCGGACCACGAAGCCCGGGTCCGCCATGGAGCCGGGGATGATGCCCAGCACGCCCTCGCCGGCGGGGGTGGCGCCTTTGCGGTGCACCACCACCTCCTCGCCGAAGTGATCTTCCTTCCAGGCGAAGTTGTGATGATTCTCCACATCCGCCAGCACCCGAGCCCCCAGGGCCTTGACCATGTGGCGGTGGATGCAGGCGTGGTTGGCGGCGGCGTAGAGGCCCATCAGGCTCATCGCCTGCCAGTACTCTTGACCGGCTTCCGTATCCAGGTCCAGCCAGGCCAGATGGCGTAGCTCCTTGGGCAGCTCCGGATGCAGGTCCATGGCCAGGCGGCTGTAGTGGCTGGCGACGGAAGCGCCGGTGCCGCGGCTACCGCTGTGGCTGAGGAGGGCGAGGTAGGTTCCCGCTTCCAAGCCCAGGCCGTCGCCGTCTGCTGAGCTCTCGGAGTCAGCGCCGTCGCTGGCGGGCACGGTGAGCACGCCGAATTCGACGAAGTGGTTGCCGCTGCCGCTGGTGCCCAGCTGGGCCCAGGCCTTGTCTTTGTGCTGCCGGGTGATGGGCGAGACGCTCCAATCCTCATCCAGCACCTCGTGCTCGCGCCGATCTCGAAAGCTGGAGCCGATACCGAAGCGGGTCTCCGCCTCCAGCGACTTCTCCAGCCGGTCCTTCTGGCCGGCGAGAGCGTTCACCGGCAGGTCGAGGACGGTCATCTTCATGCGGCAGGCGATGTCGACCCCGACGGCGTAGGGGATTACCGCGTTGCGGGTGGCCAGGACGCCGCCGATGGGCAGTCCATAGCCCAGGTGGGCGTCGGGCATCAGGGCGCCGGCGGCGGCTACCGGTAGCCGGCAGGCGTTCTCCATCTGTTGCACCGACTTGGCGTCCAGATCCTCTCCCCAGCGGCGGTAGTGGGCGGGCTCGGCGCGTTCCTCGAAGGAGTCCCGGGCGTCCGCCCGCTCCTCCAGGGCGCGGGCGAGGGGGCCGAAGTGCTCGTCCTCCCGCCACTGCTCCGGAACCTCCAGAGTCGCCTCCAGCCGCCGCCGGATGGCGCGCTTCTTGAGCCCCGCCCGGCTGGCACCGCGCAGCACCTCCTTGGCGACATCGAGATCGCCGCGGGGAACGCCGAGGGCGACGAGATCTTTGCTCCGCATGGTGCCTCCTGATGGGGATGAGAATCGATGAGATGTCGCAGCGCGAAGCCCTCCTTGGAAGGATTCCGTGCGACGAGCGGACTTTCTAGCATAGCAGTCGGGGATGTCTCGAGGCCGGATGCGATGCTAGATCAGACGGTAGGACAGGCCTTGTGCCTGCCTTCGGTGTGCATCCCCAATGCGGGCGACCCTGAGTATCAACCTTACCGGCATCATCGAGGTCGATGAGGGTGAGGGAGGGCCGGAGCCGGTTCGCGCTACACTTACGGCGTCATTGGTCCTGTCGTATCCGATTCGCTCGAAGATCAACGCCCGAGGTCTCCCACTCGATGCATCATCTCCACGACTTCGCCGCCTCGCGCTCCCCATCCCCGATCCGCCATCGTCGGAGGGGCTCCTTGACCTGCCTGTTGATGGCGGGGCTGCTGGTGGTGGGGATGATGGCGATGGCTCTTCCGCGGCCGGCGCTGGGGCAGGACACGGGAACGCCGCTGGGGCCGGTGCCGCGCACGAGCCTCGACTTCTTGCTCACCATTCCCGACGACCAGGTGATGGTGCGCTACACGCCAGGCTCGCTGGACCGCGCCGCCCGGCTGCAGTTTCGGCTCAAGGACCTCTACGAGCGCGTCAACTCCTGGGTCTCCGTGGGCAGCCCCTTCGCGGTCTTCGTGCTGTCGCCGGACGACTGGCGGGACCAGCAGCTTCCACGGCCCTACGGCATGGCCCAGCGGGTGGCGGCCTTCGCCGGCGCGGTGCCCGCCTGGGGCACCGACGAGACGGTGGTGCTGTGGCGGGAGCTGGCGGGGATGACCATCGACGGCAGCACTGAGTTCACCGTTCGGGGCTCCGCCGAGGAAGTGGCGACAGTGCTGCTAGCGGATTCCCTGGTGGAGTTCGAGATGTGCCGCATGATCGCCATCAACCGAGGCCTGGCGCCGGCCGGCCGGGAGCCCTGGGTGGCGGAGCTGGTGGGCCACATCCTGTGCACCACCGCGCGGCGCCTGAACAAGGAGCCGTCCCCCGTCGACCTCACTATCACCCTGCGCCGTCTGCGCTCCCTCAAAGGAGAGCCCGGCAAGGCTCGCCTCGAGGGCTTCGACACCGATCTGCCGGTGGCCCAGTGGCTCGACTATCAGGCGCGCTTCGTCGAAGCGTCGGAGCGGGTGTGGCAGGCGGAGAAGAAGTCCGGGGCGCGCAAGCTGGTCAAGCGCTGGCGCAAGAAGGGGGCGCCGCTGTCGCTGGCGGATTTGACGGATCTCTTCCCGACGCTGGTGGAATGGCGCAACGCCGAGTGGACCGACGCTCCGCCGCAGAGGCCGGCCGCCGGCAGAAATTAGGGAAGAGCCGCCAAAGGGGGGCCGCGAACGGCGGGCCGCGGGCGAAAGAAGGCAGCCGATGGCGGAGAAAAGTGTCCGGTTTTGGGACGGGGCGGTCCCAACACCGAACGCGAGACGGCTCTCGCAGGCCTCGGAGGCGCTGCTGGAAACTTCCGCCGCCGCGCTTGCGTAATGGCATTGACGCCCCGAGACAGGGCTTCTGGCTCAGCTCCCAGCCCTGAGATTGCCCCCTTGGCGTACATCTTGCTTCTACTGGTTGGCTCAGGAGGATTCAATGGTCGATATTCCACGCGAAGGTTTTGCAGAAAAGAAACGCCGTAAGCGATTGATCTACGGCGGATTGGTAGTGGTTGCGCTGGCGGTGGTGTGGGCGGCGGTCGCCAGCCTGGAGCCGGCGGCCCGTACCGTCGACGAGTCGACACTGTGGATCGGACAGGTCCAGCGCGGCGAGATGTTACGCGAGGTGCGCGGCCCCGGGACCCTGGTGCCGGAGAACGTGCGCTGGATCGGCGCCCTCACCGAAGGCCGGGTCGAGCGCATCGTGGTGCTCCCGGGCGCCGAGGTGGACGCCGACACGGTGATCATGGTGCTGAGCAATCCCAGCGTCGAGCGCGCCGCGCAGGACGCCGAGTGGGAGCTCAGCGCTGCCCGTGCCGACTACGAAGACTTGAGGGTGCGGCTGGATAGCGAATATCTCAACCAGCAGGCTTCGGCGGCCGCCATCGAGGCGGAGTTCCGGGAAGCCCAGCTCGAGGCGGAGGCCAACGAGGAGCTTTCCGGTGACGGCCTGATCTCGGAGATCGAGCTGCGCCGCTCGCAGATCCGGGCCAAGCAGCTGGAGAATCGCAACCGCATCGAGGAGCTGCGCCTGAAGAAGACCGAGGAGTCGCTCACCGCTCAGCTGGGAGCCGCGAAGGCTCGCTTGGGGCAGGCCGAGGGACTGGCAGCCCTGCGCCGTCAGGAGCTCGAGGCGCTGGAAGTCCGTTCGCCACTGGAAGGCGTGTTGCAGCAGGTGCCGGTGGAAGAGGGCCAGCAGGTCCAGCCCGGCACGAACCTGGCGCGGGTCGCCCAACCCGGTGATCTGAAAGCCGAGCTGCGCATCGCCGAGACCCAGGCCAAGGACATCCTCCTGGGCCAGCCTGCGCGAATCGATACCCGCAACGGTATTATCGACGGCAAGGTAGTGCGTATCGACCCGGCGGCTCAGGACGGCACCGTGCTGGTGGACGTGGAGCTGCTCGGCGATCTGCCCCGGGGTGCCCGGCCGCAGTTGAGCGTCGACGGCACCATCGAGATCGAGCGTTTGGATGACGTCCTCTACGTCCAGCGTCCGGCTTACGGCCAGGCCAACAGCAAGATCGGCCTGTTCAAGCTGGTGGACGACGGAGGCCGCGCGGTGCGGACTCAGGTCGAGCTCGGCCGTAGCTCGGTGTCGACCTTCGAGATCGTTTCCGGTCTGGAAGAGGGAGATCGGGTGATCTTGTCCGACACTTCCGCCTACGACGACGAGGATCGCCTGCGGTTGAAATGACTGTGAGCTCCCAAGACGATGAGCCGCTCGCCGGCAGGATTGAAACCTTCCGCGAGCGGCGCTCGTCCTGTCCTTAGTGGCCGGGGCTAGAGCATGGAAGCCGGTGTCAGCACACTGATTGATCGAGAGGAGAGAGCGATGAGCGAAGAGAAGAATGTTTTGATTCACCTGGAGGACGTCACCAAGGTCTTCCTCACCGACGAGGTGGAGACCCATGCCTTGGCGGGCATTCACCTGGACATCAACCAGGGCGAATACGTCTCCATCGCCGGCCCGTCCGGCTGTGGCAAGTCGACCCTGCTGTCGATTCTCGGCCTTTTGGACACCCCCAGCTCCGGCGAGTACATGCTCAAGGGGCAGCCGGTGGCCAACATCACCCTGGCGGAGCGGGCGCGGATTCGAAACCGCGAGATCGGCTTCATCTTCCAGGCCTTCAACCTCATCGGCGACCTCACCGTC
This sequence comes from Acidobacteriota bacterium, assembly GCA_034211275.1. Classification (NCBI taxonomy): domain Bacteria; kingdom Pseudomonadati; phylum Acidobacteriota; species Acidobacteriota bacterium. The sequence goes on along the minus strand of JAXHTF010000030.1, from coordinate 36,112 downwards.
TACGAGAACGTGGAGCTGCCCCTGACCTACCGCGGCATGCCCTCCGGCGAGCGCAAGCAGCGGGTGCAGAAGGCCCTGGAGCGGGTGGGAATGGCCCACCGCATGAAGCACTATCCGTCCCAGCTCTCCGGTGGTCAGCAGCAGCGCGTCGCCGTCGCCCGGGCGGTGGTGGGCGATCCCGCCATCCTGCTCGCCGACGAGCCCACCGGTAACCTCGACTCCACCAACGGCGAGGCGGTGATGGGCTTGCTCAAGGAGCTCCACGACGCCGGTGCCACTATCTGCATGGTGACTCACGATCAGCGTTACGCGAGCTACGCCAGCCGCACCGTGCACCTCTTCGACGGCCGCATCGTCGACGAGGACAGCGCCGAGGTTGCCTGAGGCACCTCGCCGCGAGGCTGAGCACCGACTGTTGATCGCTGACTCTCGATCACAGCACCTCCGGTCCGTCGCCGGCGTCACCCGCCGGGCGGACCGGAGCCCCGAGCCTCCCATCTTGTCCTCCCTGAGAGCCCCATGGAACCGTTGATTCGGCTGCGGGATGTCGAGCGTTACTACGACACCCCCCACGGCCGCACCTACGTGCTGCGCCGGATCCAGCTGGACGTCCGCCGGGGCCAGTTCGTCACCATCATGGGCCCGTCCGGGGCCGGCAAATCGTCGCTGCTCCACATCCTGGGACTGCTCGACGACGGCTGGAAGGGCGAGTATCTGCTCGACGGCCAGGCGGTGCACGAGCTGAGCCGCAAGCAGCGCACCCAGCTCCACCGCGAGACCATCGGCTTCGTCTTCCAGCGCTACCATCTGCTGGAAGATCTGACGGTGTACGAGAATCTGGAGCTGCCCCTCTCCTACCAGGGGGTGTCCCGCCGCGAGCGCCAGGCACGGGTGGCGGACGTTCTCGACCGCTTCCGCATCGTCGCCAAGCGCGATCTCTATCCGCCTCAGCTCTCCGGTGGCCAGCAGCAGCTGGTGGCGGTGGCGCGCGCGGTGATCACCCGGCCGGCGCTGATCCTCGCCGACGAGCCTACCGGCAATCTCCACTCCACCCAGGGGGAGGAGATCATGGAGCTCTTCCGGGAGCTCAACGAGGAAGGCACCACCATCGTCCAGGTCACCCATTCGGAGGCCAATGCAGCCTACGGTGACAGCGTCGTGCAGCTTCTCGACGGCTGGATCGTCGAGGATTGAGGCGTCTCCGTCCGGCTCCCCTCCGCAGCTCCGAAGATTCCGGCGATGCGCCCGCCGCCAGCCCGTGCTCCGAGGCTTGCTGCTAATCTTGGAGGCGCCCCATGAGCACCTCCCACCACCGCCCCCGAGCCCTTCTCGCCGACGACCAGAGCGACGTCCTGGAGTCCCTGCGGCTGCTGCTGCGCAGCGAGGGCTTCGAGGTCACCGCCGTCGATTCCCCCGCCGCGGTGCTGGCAGCGGTGAAGGAGGCGGATTTCGATGTCGTCCTGATGGATCTCAACTACGCCCGGGACACCACCTCCGGCCGCGAAGGGTTGGACCTGCTGCAGCGGCTGCGCCGCGCCGAAGCCTCGCTACCGGTAGTGGTGATGACCGCCTGGGGCAGCGTCGAGCTGGCGGTGGAGGCCATGCGTCTGGGGGCCCGGGACTTCGTCGAGAAGCCCTGGGACAATGCGCGCCTGGTGTCCATCCTGCGCACCCAGGTGGAGCTCGGCCGGGCGCTGCGGCGGGGGCGGCGACTAGAGGCCGAGAACCGCATGCTGCGGGAGGCCGACGAGCCGACCCTCATCGCCCGCTCCAGCGCCATGGAGCCGGTGCTGGAGCTCATCGAGCAGGTCGGTCCCTCCGACGCCAACGTATTGATCACCGGCGAGAACGGCACCGGCAAAGGGGTGGTGGCGCGCTGCCTCCACGCCGTGTCCGGGCGCCGGGATAAGCCGCTGATCTCGGTCAACGCCGGTGGTCTGTCGCCGGGGCTCTTCGAGAGCGAGCTCTTCGGTCACGTCCGCGGCGCTTTCACCGACGCCAAGACCGAGCGCGTCGGCCGGTTCGAGATGGCGGACGGCGGCACGCTACTGCTGGACGAGATCGCCAACGTTCCCCAACCCCAGCAGGCCAAGCTGCTGAGGGTTCTGGAAACCGGCGAGTTCGAGCGGGTGGGGGCCTCGCGAACCCAGCGGGTGGACGTGCGGGTGCTCTCCGCCACCAACGCCAACCTGGCGGTGGAGGTCGCCGAGGGCCGTTTCCGGCAGGATCTGCTCTACCGCCTCAACACCATCGAGATTCACGTGCCACCGTTGCGCGAGCGGCGGGGGGACGTGGAAGCTCTGGCGGAGTTCTTCCTCAAGCGTCATCGGGAGCACTACCGCAAGCCCATCGAAGGGTTCGAGCCCGACGCTCTGGAGCTGATGGCCTCTTACTCGTGGCCGGGCAATGTCCGCGAGCTCGACCACGCGGTGGAGCGCGGTGTCCTGATGTGCCGCGGTGAGCACATCCGCAGCGCCGATCTGGGCCTGCGGAGTGTCGACGGGCCGGGGTTGCCGGGGCTCGAGGATCTGACCCTGGAAGAGGCCGAGCGGCTGTTGATCAAGAAGGCGCTCCAGCGCAGCGACGGCAACGTCAAGCAGGCCGCCGAGCATTTGGGCTTGAGCCGCAGCGCTCTCTACCGGCGGCTCGAGCGCCACGGGTTGTGAGTCGCTCCAGGGTATGAATCGCCGGCGGCAGCATCCGGAGCGGCGCCTCAGCCACGAGCAGCGCGTCCTGGTGCTGGCCCTGCTGGCGGGGCTTCCCTCCACCGTCCTGGCCATGGCGTTGCTGTGGTCCGGCGACTCGCCGCCGCGGGTGCTGTGGTCTCTGACCCTATTGACGGTAGGCTGCTGGTTGGCGTTTTCCTTCGCCGTCCGCCGCCGGGTCGCCTACCCGCTGCAAACCCTCGCCAACCTGCTGTCGGCTCTGCGCGAGGGGGATTATTCCCTGCGCGGCCGCCACACCACGGTCGAGGACGCCCTCGATCAGCTCTTGATGGAGGTCAACGACCTCAGCTCTACCCTCCATCAGCAGCGCCTCGACGCCATGGAGGCCTCGGCGTTACTGCGCAACGTCATCGACGAGATCGACATCGCGGTCTTCGCCTTCGACATCGGGGGTGGTTTGCGGTTGGTCAACCGTGCGGGGGAGAGGCTCCTGGGGCAGACCGAGGGGCGACTGCTGGCCCGGCGGGCGGCGGATCTCGGGCTGGCGGATTGGCTCGAGGGGCCCGCTCGCCGCACCGTGCAGCGCACCTTCCCCGGTGGTTTCGGGCGCTGGGCGGTGCGGCGGAGCACCTTTCGCCTCGACGGCCGCCAGCATCAGCTCTTGGTGATCACCGACCTCAGCCAGGCGCTCCGAGAAGAGGAGCGGCAGGCCTGGCGGCGCCTGATTCGGGTGCTCGGCCATGAGATCAACAACTCCCTGGCTCCCATCCGCTCCACCGCCGGGACCTTGCGCACCCTGCTCTCCCGCGGCGATGGCGATCCTCAAGAGCAAGAGGAGGATCTGCAGCGCGGTCTGGGGCTCATCGAGGACCGCTCCCGTTCCCTCGGGCGCTTCATCGCCGCCTACGCGCGCCTGGCCCGCCTGCCTCCGCCGAGGCTCAAGACCGTAGCGGTGGCAGAGCGAGTGCGCCGAGCGGCGCGCCTCGAGCCGCGCTTGAGCATTGAGGTAGAGGAGGGGCCGGATCTTTCGGTGGAGGCGGATGCGGATCAGCTGGATCAGGCTCTCATCAACCTGTTGCGCAACGCGGTGGATGCGGCGCTGGAGACCGGCGGCGGGGTGCGCATGGGCTGGCGCCGCCGCGGCCGCTTCCTCGAGCTGTGGATCGAGGACGAGGGCCCAGGCCTAGCCTCCACCGACAATCTCTTCGTTCCCTTCTTCACCACCAAGCCCGAAGGCACCGGCATCGGCTTGGTGCTCAGTCAGCAGATCGCGGAGGCCCATGGCGGAAACCTCACCCTGGAGAACCGCCACGACGGTCGCGGGTGTGTGGCGCTGCTGCGTTTGCCGTGCCAGGAGTCCGGCGCGGCCTGATGTGCAAAATGACTCAAGAATTCGTGTCATTTTGCACAGATCTAGCTCCGTGAGCCTGTTTCGGTGGTTGCAATCTGCAGATTGATTCTTTTTTGCTCGTCAATCTGCAGATTTTTGTTGACAGTCGTTTTCGCTCTGGTCTAGCCTTCGGCCCATCGGAAGGAGGTTGGTCCTATGCTCGCGACACTTTCTCTATCTTCGGCTTCGGTCCTGGCTCAGAGCGCCGGCGAGGCGGAAGTCGCGGCTCTGGAAGCCGCCGCGGTGCCGATGGGGGTGGACGTAGTGGGGGCGGATACCGCCTGGATTCTCGTCTGCACCGCCTTGGTCTTGCTCATGACCCCGGCTCTGGCCTTCTTCTACGGCGGGCTGGTGCGTTCGAAGAACGCTCTCAACACCATGATGATGAGCTTCGTCTGCCTCGGTGTGGCGGGTCTGCTGTGGGCGGTGGTGGGCTACAGCCTGGCTTTGGGAGAGGGTGGCTCCTGGATCGGCGGCCTGGGGCACGCCTTCCTCGCCGGGGTGGGGCTGGAGGCCCACGGGTCGATTCCTCACCTCTTGTTCATGGCCTTCCAGGGCACCTTCGCCATCATCACCGCGGCGCTGATCTCCGGCGCCATCGTCGAGCGCATGCGCTTCGGCCCCTATGTCGCCTTCACCGCCCTGTGGGTGCTGGTGGTGTATGCGCCGGTCTGCCACTGGGTGTGGGGCGGCGGCTGGCTGGCCCAGATGGGAGCATTGGATTTCGCCGGCGGCACCGTGGTGCACATCAACGCCGGCATGGCGGCGCTGGTGGCGGCGCGGGTGTTGGGGCCGCGCAAAGACTATGGCCGTCAGGCCCTGCTGCCCCACAATGTGCCCTTCGTGCTCTTGGGCACCGGGCTGCTGTGGTTCGGCTGGTTCGGCTTCAACGGCGGCAGCGCCCTGGCGGCGGACGGCCTGGCGGTGCAGGCCTTCGTCAATACCCTGTTGGCGCCCACGGGAACCTTGGTGACCTGGCTGGTGCTCGACCGTTTTCTCACCGGCCGCGCCACCGCCGTCGGGTTGGCCACCAGCATCGTGGTCGGCCTGGTGGCGGTGACTCCGGCGGCGGGCTTCGTCAGCCCCATGGGCTCCATCGCCATCGGCGCCCTCGCTGCGGTGCCCAGCTACTTCGCCATCCTGTGGCGTAGCCGGACCTCCCTCGACGACTCGTTGGACGTGGTGGCGGCCCACGGGTTGGGAGGCTTGGTGGGGGCGCTGCTCACCGGCGTCTTCGCCGACGCCCGCTGGGGCGGCACCGACGGCCTGCTCTACGGCAACCCTGGGCAGCTGGGGGTTCAGGCGCTGGCGGCGTTGGCAGCCATCGTCTACAGCGGCGTCGTCTCTTACGGTCTGCTCAAGCTCATCGGGGTGTTCGCCAATCTGCGGGCCACGGATCGGGACGAGGGCTTGGGGCTGGACGTTCCCCTCCACGGCGAGGAGGCGTACTCCACCGGCGAAGGGGCGATTCTGGTGGTCGCTCGTCAGGCGGGGCCCCAATCGGAGTCCCAATCGGAGTCCAAACTCAGCTCCTCCAAGCCTCGGCTGGCGGAGCCGCTGGGAGGTGAAGCGTGAAGCTGATCACCGCCATCATCCGTCCGGAGCGCCTCAACGCGGTGCTCGAAGCCCTCTTCCAGGCCGATATCCACGGCCTCACCATCTCCCGAGCCCAGGGGCACGGCGGCGAGACCGAGCAGGTGGAGACCTACCGCGGCACCACCGTCAAGATGGAGCTGACCGAGAAGGTGCGTCTGGACATCGGCACCTCCGACGGCTTCGTGGACACCGCCGTGCAGGCCATCGCCGGCGCCGCCCGCACCGGCGAGGTGGGGGACGGCAAGATCTTCGTGCTGCCCGTCGAACGGGTGGTTCGGATCCGCACCGGAGAGGAGGATACCGCCGCCGTGACGCCGGCGCTGGCGCAGAGCGTCTGACTTCTCGATCCGACTCTTCGACCTGACTTTGAAGCCAGGGGCATGGCTCTCTGGTTTCCCTTGGCCGCGATAGACTCGCGACCATGAACACGTTTTCCCGACGTTGTCGACGCAACACCTATACGCTTCAGCATTGGGGTCTACCGGCCTCAATGCTCTTTTTTTGTGTCTTGATCGGTCTGGCGACGGTCTGGCCTTGGCAGGTCGCCGCAGCGGGTCAGGGCGATCCCGCGGAGCCGGCAGAGCCCGCCAAGCACGACCGCCTGCCCATCGTCGATCGGGCCATCGAATACCACGGTGGCGACCTCTACCGGGCTTCCCGCACCCGCCTCACCATCCGTTCCCGCTCCGGTGCTTTCGATGTCGTTTCGCGCATGGACGGCGAGCTCTTCGAGCACCAGGTCTCCGGTACCAACGCCCAGGGGCAGAATCTTCGCACGCGGGTCACCAACGACACGGCGGAGCGTTGGGTGGGCGGCGAGGCGGTGGAACTCGACGCCGAGGCGGCGCAGCGGGCCCGGGATTTTGTCAGCGCCAGGATTTACTTCCCCTTCCTCCCCTTCCGCCTCAACGACCCCGGGGTCTACAAGCAGGACCTGGGCCTCGAAACCTGGGGTGATCGCAGCCTGCACAAGGTCAAGGTGACGTTCGAGCCGGGCTCGAGCACCGACGCCAGCGACGAGTATTTGTATTGGTTCGATCCGCAGACCGCTCGCCTGGAGCAATTCGCCTACAGCTTCGCCAACAATCCTCAACGCGGCGGCCTGCGCCTGCGCCGCGCCTTCAATCATCGGTGGGTGGGTGGCCTGCTCTTCTTCGATTCGGAGAATTGGGGCCTCAACGGCGGCGGCGATCTGAAGGTGGAGGCCATCACCCCGGCCTATGTCCGGGAGAATTTCGACAAGATCTCCACCGTCGTGCTGGAGGACATTCACGTCGAGCCCCTGGCCACCTCCGAGACTTCGGACCAGCCGGATTCTTCGGAGGCTTCTGCAGCGGCGAGGGGAGACAGCCTGTCCGTCGAGGACTTCTCGTGGTTCGCCGGCCACTGGGTGGGGGAGAAGAACGGCGAGCGGGTGGAGGAGAGCTGGCTGGAGCCGGCGGCGGGGACCATGGTGGGAATCTTCCGCTGGATGAAGCCCGATGCCGTCCGGGTCTATGAGCTCCTCGCCCTGGAGCCCACCGACTCCGGAGTGGTCCTGCGCCTTCGTCACTTTGGAGCCGGTCTGGTGGCTTGGGAGGACAAGGAGGGCACCCTGACTTTCGACCTCGCCGAAGAATCCAACGCCCTCCGCCCGGTCTTCGTCCATCGGCAGGCGACCCCGGACACCGGCGGCAAGACCTTGCGCCTGACCTTCGAGCACACGCCCCCGGATGCGCTCGCCGCGTGGTTGGTGATCGAGGAGGGAGAGCAGCGCACCGAGCTGGATTTTCAATACCGCCGGACCATGGGATCGCCAGCGGACGGTCGTTGAACCACTCTGTCCTGGGTCGAAACGATGATGAGGCACTCTCTCACCCAGCCGCGGCGCTTCCGTTGGCGACCCTCGGCCCGGCGGGCGCTGTGCTATCTGTGGGCCTCCCCCAACACTCTGCTGGGATTGCTCCTGGCGCTCCTGGCCCTGCCCGGTGGCGGGCGCATTCGCTGGGTCGAGGGAGCGGTGGAGGCCCACGGCCCGCTTCTGGCTCGGGCGCTGTGGCTGTGCACCGGCCTGGCCGGTGGCGCCGGCGCCATGACCGTGGGGCACGTCATCCTCGGCCGCACCGCCCACAGCCTGGCCTACCATCGCCCCCACGAGCACGTCCATGTGCGCCAATACGAACGCTGGGGCCCCCTCTTCCTCCCCGCCTACTTTGGCTCCAGCCTGCTGGCGTATCTGCGGGGGCAGGATCCGTATCGGGACAATGTGTTCGAGCGCGAAGCCTACGGACGGCAGTAAGACAGCCCATCACCCTACCGTTGGAGAAACAAGGATGAGCACAGCACAGGAGCCTCCGGGTCTCACCACCCTCGGCCAGATCGGCCTCACGGTGCAGGACGCCGGCCGGGCCACCGCCTTTTATCGCGACGTGCTGAAGGTGCCGTTTCTCTTCGAGGCTTCGGGCATGGCGTTCTTCGCCCTCGGCGAGGTGCGGCTGATGCTCGGCGAGGGCTCGGGAGACCAGGAGCCCCACGGCACGATTCTCTATTTCCGGACGGAGGACATCGAAGCCCACCACCGGGAGCTGGAGGCACGGGGCGTGCACTTCCTCCAGGCGCCTCACCTGGTGGCCAAGATGCCGGACCACGAGCTGTGGATGGCCTTCTTCGAGGACGGAGAGGGCAACACCCTCGCCCTGATGAGTGAACGGCGCGGCTGAGCTCAAACGGGGAACCTGCCGGGGCCAGGCGGCTGCTCCAGGCGGCCTCGAGCCCCGTGATATCCTCCAAAAATGCGTTCTTGGAACAAGATCATCCGCGGTTGGTGGTTCTTGGAGCTCTGCGGGATGGGATTTCTACTCCTGCTGCTGATCGTCTTCTGGTAGCGCCGCCTCACCCGAATACCTCGTCTCGACCTTCCCTTTCTTCATGGCCTGGATCTACTTGCTCATCGCGGGCCTGATGGAAGTGGCCTGGGCCATCGGTCTCAAATACACCCAGGGCTTCTCCCGTCCCGGCGCCACCGTCTTCACCGTCGCCGGCATGATCGTCAGCTTCTATTTTCTCGCCCGCGCTCTCACCACTCTACCGGTGGGCACCGCTTACGCCGTGTGGACGGGCATCGGGGTCGTCGGCACCGCCCTGCTGGGCATCCTCCTCTTCGGCGAGTCCCGGGATCCGTGGCGCCTTTTCTTCATCGGGGTGATCATCTGCGGCATCGCCGGCCTGCGTTGGGCAGCGGGTCGGGGATGAGCCGCCCGCCAGAAACCTGGCTGCTTGAGTTTCCGAGCAAGTAGTGAGCTATACTACGTGCGTGAAGAACTGGCGCCTCCCCTTCGTGGGATTCCTCGTGCTCTGCATCGTCGCTGCCCCAGCGGCCCTCGCCGCCTGCCCCGGAGGCTGCTCGATGCTGGTCGCTTGCGATCATGCGCCGGGCGCTGCCGGCGCCGAAATGGAGGCCGCGCCGTCTTCTCATCACGAGAAGATCGCTGCCGCTGAATCCAACGATTCCCACGAGGCCGCCATGCCCGCCTGCCATGGCGCCATGGAGCCCGAGCAGGACGAGGCTGCGGTAGAGCCGGAAGCCGCCGCGCCGGTATCCCCACCGGCATTCGGGACCCAGCTGGCTGCCGCCGGCTGCTGCACCTCCGGTGAGGGCGTCCCGGCGAGCGCGGTGGCGTTGAAGTCACCCTCGCCGACCCAGTTGACCGATGCGAGCCTCGCCCTTGCGGCCGCTCCGGTGCTGGAAGTCTTGCCGCCCAGCTCTATTCAGCGCCCGCTCCGTCCCCCTGCCCCCGACGGCGACCCCCCCGGTCGTCTATTGGTTCTGCACCAAGCCTTCCTGCTTTGAGTCTCTCCTCCCGCTGATCGCCCGCCGGGGCGGTGTGGGCCTTGCTGCCCTCATCCCCGGTTCGTGTTGATCCGCGCCGCGAGGAGCCCAGCTCTCCGCCTTTTCTCTCGCTCCTCGCCTAGCGCGCACCGCGCCCGCTGATCCCCTTCGGGGTTCGCGCTGCGCTGTTCCGTGGAGGAACGAGATGAGTCTTTCTTTTCCCGAATTGCCTTGTCGGCTCTCGGGCTCCCGCCCGAGCCGGTTGCCCTGCCTGCTCGCAGCTCTGGTGGTGGTGGGGCTGGTGGCGTCCTCCACGGCAGGGGCCGCCGACGGGGAAGCGTCCCCGAAGGCGGAGTCGTCCCCGGAGGTGATGAGCGCTCCCGCCGCCGAGACCCCGGAGCGGAAAACCGTGGCGGCTCTGCTGGCAGCTACCGAGCCGGCGGCTCTGCGCCTCCTCGCTGAGGACGTTCTGCGCCACAGCCCGGAGGTGGCGCGGCGGCGGGCGGAGGCAGCCGCCGCGGCTGCCCGGGCGCCGCAAGCCGGGTCGTTGCCCGACCCTTCCGCCATGCTCACCCTCTTTGCTCTACCGCCGGAGACGCGGGTGGGGCCCCAGCGGGTGGCGGTGTCGGTGAGCCAGGCGGTGCCCTGGCCCGCCAAGCTGGCCCTCGGCGAGCGTGCTGCTCTGTGGTCCGCCGCTGCCGCCGGGGAGCGGGTCGAGGCGGCGCGGTTGGCCACGCTCGCTCACGTGCGGGAGCGCTTCTACCAGCTCGCCTTCACCACCGAGCGGCTGGCCATCGCCGAGCGGGAGCGAGTGCACCTGCTGCGCCACGAGGAGCTGGCTCGGGCGCGCTATGCCGCCGGTCAGGGCTCGCAGCAAGGGGTGGTGAAGATCCAGGCGGAGATTACCCGCGCCGAGCAGCGGTTGCTGGAGGTGGAGGAGCGCCGGAGGGCGCTGGCGGCGGAGCTCAACGCTCTGCGGGAGCGTCCCCACGATGCCGACATCGATGGGCTGGAGCTGCCTCGGCCGATGGGCTCCGCTGAAAGCCTCACGATGATGGAGGAGAGCCGTCTATCCGTCTTCGATGCAGACCGGCTCGATGCCGAGGAGCTGATCGGCCGGGCTTGGGAGCGACGTCCGGAGCGCCGGGCGCTGGCGGCGGAGGGCATCCGCCGGCGGCTGATGGTGGAGGTGGCGGAGGCGGGCTACCGTCCCGACTTTACTGTCGGTCTCGGCTACACCCTGGTGGACCGGCGGCAGGATGCGGCGGGACAGCTCAACCCGCCGGAAGGGGACGGGGACGACATCGTCGCCCTCTCCGCCGGCGTGCGCCTGCCGGTGCGCCGGGGGCGCTTGGCGGCGGCGTTGGAGGAGGCGCTGCAGCAGCAGTCGGTGGTGGCGCAGGAGGAGCGTCAGCTGCGCCAGGACTTCGAGCGCACCATCGGCGATCTGGTGGCCCGGCTGCCGTTGCTCTACGACCAGTGGCAGCTCTTCGAGAACGTGTTGGTGACCCAGGCGGAGGAAGCGGTGCGGGCCGCCGAGGGGGCCTACAGCAGCGGCACCGTGGGAGCGCTGGAGCTCTTGGATGCCGAGCACGTGCTCTTCGAGGTGGCCACCGGCGAGGCGCGGGCCCGCCTCGAGCTGGCTCTCGCGTGGACTCGGCTGGAGACGGCGGTGGGCGGGCCTCTGGGCGGGCTACGGGCTCGGCTGGAGAGCTCGGCTCGGAAATCGGACGAAATGACATCGAAGACCCTGGAAGAGCCGATGACCGGGGGTACGCAGATGGTTGGAGGTATCCAGACCTCTGGAGGAACACCGTGAGACAGCTTGCAACCCGACCTCGAAATTCCGCCGGTGCCGCTCGTGCGGCGATGGTGGCCGCCCTGGTGGTGGGTTTCCTACTCGCCGCCCTGCTTTTCCTCGATCCCTTCGGTTGGCATCCCCTGGATGAGCGGCTGCGGGGCGAAGAGTCGGTGAATCAGATGGCCGGGGACGAAGAGGGCACCCTGTGGACCTGCGGCATGCACCCGCAGGTGATCCAGGACGAGCCCGGCCAATGCCCCATCTGCCACATGGATCTCGTCCCCCTGGAATCGACCGAAGGGGGCTCCCAGGGCGCTGGCTCTTCGATGGCTGGCTCTTCGATGGCTGATGCCGGTGCTCATGAGGGTCACGATCACGCCATGGGCGAAGAGCTGTGGACCTGCCCTATGCACCCCAACATCTTGGAGGAGGAGCCCGGCAGTTGCCCCATCTGCGGAATGGATCTGGTGCCGGTGGAGGCTTCGGCGCCGATGGAAGACCCTGGGAGCACCGGCAGTGACGGCATGGCGATGGAGGCCACCGAGGTGCGCATCGACCCGGTGATGGTGCAGACCATGAACGTCCGCACTGAGACCGTGCGGCGCGAGGAGCTGGCCCAGCGCATCCGCACCGTCGGCTATCTGGAGTACGACCAGGACCGCATGGTGACGGTGACGACCAAGTACCGCGGCTGGATCGAGAACGTCTACGTCCACTACCTGGGCGAGGAGGTGCGTCGGGGGCAGCCGATGTTCGAGATCTACGCCCCGGAGCTGGTGCAGACCCAGCGGGAGCTGCTCTCGGCGCTGGAGTTCGCCCGCCGCATGGACGGGGCCTCGGAGGGTGCCCGGCAGCGCGCCCAGGCCTTGGTGGAGGCGGCGCGCCAGCGGCTGGCCTATTGGGACGTCACCGATTCCCAGCTGGAGCGCTTGGAGAGCAGCGGCGAGGTCTTCCGCACCCTCACGGTCTACGCTCCCGCCTCCGGCGTAGTGATGAAGACCCTTCCGGGCTTGGAGGGCATGGCGGTGCAGCCGGGCATGGAGCTCTTCCACCTGGCGGATCTGTCCACCCTGTGGCTGTCGGTGGAGCTCTACGAGGACCAGGTGGCGTGGGTGCGGGAAGGCACCGAGGCGGAGATCACCCTCACCTACTTCCCCGGCGAGACCTTCACCGGCCGGGTGCAGCTGGTGGCGCCGGAGATGTCGGCGGAGACCCGCACCCTGCCGGTGCGCCTCGCCATTCCCAACCGCGAGGGCCGGCTGCGGCCGGGCATGTTCGCCACCGTGCGCTTCGCCCAGAGGGATGAGGCGGCTCAGCCGCCCCTCACCGTCTCCTCCCAGGCGGTGCTGCGGGACGGCCGCCGCAGCCTGGTGGTCCTCGCCCTGGGGGGGGGCCGCTTCCTGCCCCGGGAGGTCACCCTGGGGCGCGAGAGCGAGGGCCGGGTGGAGGTCTTGGCCGGCCTCGAAGCGGGGGAGGAGGTCGTGACTTCGGCCCAATTCCTCCTCGATTCGGAATCCTCCCTGGCGGCGGCGATCCAGAAACTGGTCGCCGCCCGTCGCGCCGAGGCCATGGGGGGGAGCGCGCAATCCACCGGCTCCGGAGCGATGGAGTCGGACGCTATGAGCTCTGACCCGATGAGCTCAGATCCCATGAGCTCGGATCATCGGGGGCATTGAGTGATGTTGGATCGCATCATCGAATGGTCGCTGAAGAACCAGCTGCTGGTCACCGTCTCGGCGCTGGTGGCGGTGCTGGCGGGACTCTGGGCGGTGACCACCACCCGGGTGGACGCCATCCCCGACCTCTCCGACGTCCAGGTCATCGTCTATAGCCGCTACCCCGGTCAGGCGCCGCAGGTGGTGGAGGACCAGGTCACCTACCCCATCTCGTCGAAGATGTTGGCGGTGCCCCACGCCCGGGTGGTGCGGGGCTACTCCTTCTTCGGTTACTCGCTGGTCTACGTGCTCTTCGAGGACGGCACCGATCTCTACTGGGCGCGCTCGCGGGTGCTGGAGTCCCTCTCCGGCCTGGGGGACCAGCTGCCCCGCGGGGTGACCCCCAACCTGGGGCCCGACGCCACCGGCGTGGGCTGGGCTTTCATGTACGTTCTCAACTCCGACGAGCGCTCCCTGGACGAGCTGCGGAGCCTGCAGGATTGGTACCTCAAATACGGTCTGTCGGCGGTGGACGGGGTGGCGGAGGTGGCCTCCGTAGGCGGCTTCGTGCGCCAGTACCAGGTCGAGGTGGACCCGGTGAAGCTGCGTGCCTACGGCATTTCCCTGGAGCGGGTGAAACAGGCCATCCAACGCTCCAACGTCGAGGTCGGCGGCCGTCTGCTGGAGGTGGCGGAGCGGGAGCTGATGATCCGCGGCCGCGGCTACGTTCAGAAGCCGGAGGATCTGGAGAAGGTGGTGCTGGCGGCGGGCAGCGGCGGCGTGCCGGTGCAGCTGCGAGATGTCGCCCGGGTCACCGTGGGACCGGAGATCCGCCGCGGAGTGGCGGAATGGAACGGCGAAGGGGAGACCGTCGGCGGTATCGTGGTGGTGCGCGCCGGTGCCGACACCCGGGAAACCATCCGGAGGGTGGAGGAGCGCCTCGAAGAGCTCCAGGAGGGGATGCCCGCGGATGTGCGGGTGGAGATCGCCTATGACCGCAGCCAGCTCATCGACCGCGCGGTCTCCAACCTCACCCACACCCTGCTGGAGGAGCTGTTGGTGGTCTCCCTGGTGTGCTTCCTCTTCCTCTTCCACTTCCGCTCGGCGCTGGTGGCGGTGGTCTCCATCCCCCTCTCCGTGCTCCTGGCCTTCGTGGTCATGCGCTGGCAGGGCCTGGGGGCCAACATCATGTCCCTGGGGGGCATCGCCATCTCCATCGGCGTGCTGGTGGACGCCGCCATCATCATGGTGGAGAACGCCCACAAACACTACGAGGAGCAGAAGGGCCAGGTCTCGCGCTTCGAGATCATCCTGCGCTCGGCCCAGGAGGTGGGGCCGACGCTCTTCTTCTCGCTCTTGGTGATCACCGTCTCCTTCCTGCCCATCTTCACCCTGGAGGCCCAGGAAGGGCGGCTGTTCAAGCCGCTGGCCTTCACCAAGACCTACTCCATGGCCATGGCTTCGGTGCTGGCGGTGACGGTGGTGCCGGTGCTCATGTATTGGTTCGTCCGCGGCCGCATCCACAGCGAGGAGCGGCATCCGGTGTCGCGCTTCCTGCGCGCCATCTACCGGCCGATGCTGCGGGGAGCCTTGCGCTTCCGCTGGCCGGTGATCGCGGCGATGGTGGTGATCCTGCTCCTCACCCTGGTGCCTCTGGGCAATATCGGCTCGGAGTTCATGCCGCCGCTGTGGGAGGGGGACCTGCTCTACATGCCCACCACCTTCCCGGGTATCTCCATCACCAAGGCGAAGGAAATCCTGCAGCAGACGGACAAGATCTTGCGCACCTTCCCGGAGGTGGAGTCGGTCTTCGGCAAGGTGGGACGGGCGGAGACCGCCACGGATCCGGCACCGCTGTCGATGATCGAGACCACCATCACCCTCAAGGACCCCAGCGAATGGCGGCCGGGGATGACCCGGGAGCAGCTGGTGCGGGAGATGGATCGGGCGATCCAATTCCCCGGCCTCACCAACTCCTGGACCATGCCCATCAAGACCCGCATCGACATGCTCTCCACCGGCATCAAGACGCCGGTGGGGATCAAGATCGCCGGGCCGGATTTGAAAGTCCTGGAGGGCCTGGCCCAGGAGGTGGAGACGGTGGTCAAGGCTCTCCCCGGAACCGCTTCGGCCTATGCCGACCGGGTCATGGGGGGGACCTACCTGGACTTCGAGATCGACCGCTCCGCCGCCGCCCGCTTCGGCCTCAACGTCGCCGACGTCCAGGGCGTCATCGAGAGCGCCATCGGCGGCATGAATGTCGATTGGACGGTGGAAGGCCTGGAGCGCTATCCCATCAATGTCCGCTACCCGCGGGAGCTGCGCTCCAGCATCACCGAGCTCGGCCAGGTGCTGGTGTCGACGCCCCAGGGGGCTCAAGTGCCGCTGGAACAGCTGGCGCGATTGGAGCTCAAGGAGGGCCCGCCGGGGATCAAATCCGAGAATGCCCGCCCCAACGCCTGGATCTATGTCGATCTGCTGGCCTCGGAGGGTGGTGGCAGCGACATCGGCGGCTGGGTGGAGCGGGCGCGCGAGGAAGTGGCCCAGCGGGTCGAGCTGCCGCCGGGATACACCATCTTCTGGTCCGGCCAGTTCGAGTACATGCAGCGGGCGCGGGCGCGGCTGATGATCATCGTGCCTCTGACCCTCTTCCTGATCTTCATCATCCTCTATCTGCACAACCACTCGGTGGTGGAGACCTTCTTCGTGCTCTCCGCCATCCCCTTCTCGCTGGTGGGCTCGGTGTGGTTCCTGGACTGGCTGGGCTACAACTGGTCGGTGGCGGTGTGGGTGGGGATGATCGCCCTCGCCGGGCTGGCGGCGGAGACCGGCATGGTGATGCTGCTCTACCTCGACATCGCCTACCGCGAATGGCGGCAGCGGGGAGCCCCGGGGGGCTACGCCGGCTTGGCGGCGGCGGTGGATCACGGCGCCGTGCAGCGCATCCGCCCGAAGATGATGACCGTGGTGACGGTGCTGGTCTCGCTGGTGCCCATCCTGTGGGCCAGCGGCACCGGCGCCGACGTCATGAAGCGCATCGCGGCGCCCATGGTGGGCGGCGTGCTGACCTCGTTCCTGGCGGAGCTCGTGGTCTTCCCGGCGATGTATTTCGTTTGGCGTAGTCGCGGGGTGGAGAGCGGAGAGCTCTTCCCGCCGTCTGCGCCGGGCCATTCCGAGAACGAATCGAGCTCTACGGACTCGATCTCTACAGATGGGAGCGGCTCGCAGCCGCCGCCCGATCAATCTGCCTCTTGAACCGATACGACCTACAAGGAGAAACGATCATGTTCCGAGTCAAGAAATCTCTCACCCTCGCCCTGCTTCTCGCCCTCGCCGGTGCTTTCGGTACGGGTGCCCTCGGTGCCGGCAGCGCCAATGCCGAAGAGCTGCCCATGGAACGGGTCTTGAACCGCTACGAGCAGGTACGCTTGGTGCTGGTCGAAGATGCCACCACCGATATCTCGTCCCACGCCGCCGCCATGGGGCAAGCCTTGGCGGAGCTGGAGGCCGACCTGACGGCGGCCCGGGCCGGAGTGGCGAAGGATCAGGTCGAGACCGCCGGCGAGTTGCTGGTGGAGATTCGGCAGGGGGTCGAGGCTTTGGAGTCGGCGGAGAGCCTGGATGCCGTTCGCGACGCCTTCTACGCCATCAGCAAGCCCCTGGTGCGCTACCGCGCCATTGCTGACGGTGACTGGCCCGCCGTGACCTACTGCCCCATGGCGCGCAAGTCTTGGCTACAGCCGGAGGGTGAGATCGGCAATCCGTACCACGGTCAGAGCATGCCCCGCTGTGGTGAGATCGTCGAGAGCTGATCGTCGTCGTTCCAGCGGTCAGAGTCGGCGCGCGATCATGGTGATCGCCGCGAAGACCACCGTGAGGATGGCTGCGACGACCGCCACCGGAGCGCGGGGGCCGAGGAACATCCCCACCAACAGCGCCACGGCGGCGGCGAACATGGCGGCGATGCGAGCGAGATGGGCGATGGCTTTGGGATCCATGGGGCGAGTCTACAACCTCGCGCCGGGGAGTCCGCTCTGTCGTCCATCGCATCGTCTTCACGCACCCTTGGGATTCAACGAACGCTGGCGAACAGTGCCCACGGGCACAGGGAGAGCCAAGTCATGAGCGAGCACCAGGAATCTTCATCCGAGTCCGGCCACAGCTGCTGCGGTCATTCTGAGAAAGATGAGTCTGCGAAGGACCAGCCGGATTCCTCCGGTGTCCTGGACCCGGTGTGCGGCATGACGGTGGATCCGGCCACCGCCGAGCACCGCGCCGAGCACGGAGGGGAGACCTACTACTTCTGTTGTGAGCACTGCCGGAAAAAGTTCGTCGCGAATCCGGAGCAGTACCTGGCGCAGGGTTCGGGGGACGAAGAGCCGGGTTCTTGTTGCTCGTCGGCCACACCCCCGGAGTCGTCTCGCACTGGCTCCTGGCGCTACATCTGCCCCATGTGCGAGGGAGTGGAGAGCGATGGCCCGGACTCCTGCCCCAAATGCGGCATGGCCCTGGAGCCGGAGAGCCCGCAAAAGGCTGGGAAAGTGGAGTACGTCTGCCCCATGCATCCGGAGGTGGTGCGGGACGAGCCCGGCGATTGCCCCAAATGCGGCATGGCCTTGGAGCCGCGCACGGTGGCGGCGGAGGAGAATCCGGAGCTGACGGTGATGCGCCGGCGCTTCTGGGTCAGCACCGTGCTCACCGTGCCGGTGCTCCTGCTCGCCATGTCGGAGATGATTCCCGGCGATCCCCTGGGCTTCGTCCCTCACGGGGTGAGCCTGTGGCTGCAGCTGGCGCTGGCGACGCCGGTGGTGCTGTGGGGCGGCTGGCCGTTTTTCCAGCGCGCCTGGGCCAGCGTCGTTCACCGCAGCCCGAATATGTTCACCCTCATCGGTCTCGGTACCGGTGCGGCTTACCTCTACAGCCTGCTGGCGGCGCTGGCGCCGGATCTCTTCCCCGAAGCGGCCCGGGAGGCCTCGGGAGAGGTAGCGGTCTACTTCGAGGCGGCGGCGGTGATCATCACCCTGGTGCTGCTGGGGCAGGTTCTCGAGCTCAAGGCCCGGGGCCAGACCAGCCGGGCGCTCCAGGAGCTCCTGGAGCTGGCGCCGGACACCGCCAGACGTCTCGAGGAAGACGGCTCGGAGCGCGATGTGCCGCTGGAGGAGGTGCGCGAGGGGGACCGCCTGCGGGTGCGTCCCGGCGAAAAGGTGCCGGTGGACGGCGAGGTGCTGGAAGGGCGCAGCACGGTGGACGAGTCGATGATCACCGGCGAGCCCATGCCGGTATCCAAGGAAGCCGGGGACGAGGTCACCGGCGGCACCCTCAACGGCACCGGCAGTCTGGTGGTCCACGCTCGCCACGTCGGTGCCGACACCCTGCTGTCGCGCATCGTCGAGATGGTGGCGGAGGCCCAGCGCAGCCGTGCGCCGATCCAGCGGGTGGCGGACAAGGTGGCGGCGTGGTTCGTGCCGGCGGTGGTGCTCACCGCCGTGGTGGCTTTCGTCCTATGGCTGTGGTTGGGGCCGGATCCGCGGCTGGCCCACGCGCTGCTGGCGGCGGTCTCGGTGTTGATCATCGCCTGCCCTTGCGCTCTGGGGCTGGCGACGCCCATGTCCATCATGGTGGGCACCGGCCGCGGCGCTGGCGCCGGCGTCTTGATCCGCAACGCCGAGGCGCTGGAGGCACTGGAGCAGATCGACGTGGTGGTGGTGGACAAGACCGGCACCCTCACCGAGGGCAAGCCGCGCCTGGTGGCGGTGGAGCCCGTCGACGGCGGTGAGCTGAGCGAAGAGGAGCTTCTGCGCCTGGCGGCGGCGCTCGAGCGCGGCAGTGAGCATCCCCTGGCCCAGGCGATCTTGAGCGGTGCTGAGGAGCGGGAGCTGGAGCTTCCCTCCTCCGAAGACTTCTCTTCGGTCACCGGCAAGGGCGTCCACGGCACGGTGGACGGCCGCACCGTCGCGGTGGGCAACAGGGCGCTGTTGGAGGAGCTGGAGGTCGACGCCGGCGCCTTGCCACAGCGGGCGGACGAGCTGCGCCGCAAGGGCCAGACGGTGATGTTGGTGGCGGTGGACGGCGCCGCCGCGGGCTTGCTGGCGGTGGCGGATCCGATCAAGGAATCGACTCCGGAAGCGGTGCGGCAGCTCCACGAGGCGGGGCTGCGGCTGGTGATGCTCACCGGCGACGAGCACACCACCGCCGAGGCGGTGGGCCGGGAGCTGGGGCTGGACGAGATCCACGCCGGCGTGTTGCCGGAGCAGAAGGCGGATCTGGTGGCCGAGCTCAAGGCCGAGAAATCCGACAACGGTGGCCTGCGGGTGGCCATGGCCGGGGACGGCGTCAACGACGCTCCCGCCCTCGCCCGGGCGGACGTGGGCATCGCCATGGGTACCGGTACCGACGTTGCCATCGAAAGCGCCGGAGTGACTCTGGTGCAGGGGGATCTGCGGGCGTTGGTGCGGGCCCTGCGGCTGAGCCGCGCGACCATGCGCAACATCCGCCAGAATCTCTTCTTCGCCTTCGCTTACAACGCCCTCGGTGTGCCGGTGGCGGCGGGAGCCTTGTACCCGTTTTTCGGCCTCCTGCTCTCGCCCATGATCGCCAGCGCCGCCATGAGCTTCAGCTCGGTGTCGGTGATCGCCAACGCGCTGCGGCTGCGGCGGGTGAAGCTCTGATCTCGGACCGCCGGCACCTTGGCGGAATCGGGTTCGGCGGGCGTCGGAGTGCGTGCTAGAATCCGCGCGAATTCAGGCATTTGCATTCGTGGAGGGAGCAGCTCGCGATGAAGATCACGCTACCGGATCTGACCATCGGCATCGAAGAGGAGTACCAGATCATCGAGCCCGAGAGCCGGGAGCTCAAATCCTACATCCAGGAGATGTTGGAGCAGGGCCGGGTGGTGCTTCAGGATCAGATCAAGTCGGAGTTCCTGCAGTCCCAGGTGGAGGTGGGCAGTCAGATCTGCCGCAATATCCAGGAGGCGCGGGCGGACATTGTGCGCCTGCGCCGCTCGATCTGCGAGCTGGCGGACCGCAACGGTCTCAAGGTGGCGGCGGCCAGCACCCATCCCTTCTCCAGCTGGGCCAAGCAGGACGTCAACGTCACTCCGCGGTCCATCAAGCTCCAGGAGGACATGGGGCAGCTGGCGCAGCGCCTCTTGATCTTCGGCATGCACGTCCACATCGGCATCGAGAACAAAGAGCTGATGATCGACGTGATGAACCAGGCCCGGTACTTTCTGCCCCACGTGCTGGCCCTGTCCACCAGCTCGCCCTTCTGGCACGGCCGCGACACCAAGCTCAAATCCTACCGGTCGGTGGTCTTCGAGAGCCTGCCCCGGAGCGGGCTGCCGCCGTCCTTCGACTCCTGGGCGGATTACCAGGGCTTCGTCGACATCCTGGTCAAGACCGAGTGCATCGACGAACCGAGCAAGATCTGGTGGGACGTGCGTCCGCACTCGAAATTCCCCACCCTCGAGTTCCGGGTGTCGGATATCTGCACCAAGGTGGACGAGGCCATCTGCCTGGCGGCGCTGATTCAGGCCATCGTGGCCAAGCTCATCAAACTCCGCCGCAGCAACCAGAGCTGGCGCCAATACCGCCACCATCTGATCGAGGAGAACAAATGGCGAGCGGTGCGCTACGGCATCGACGGCAAGCTCATCGACTTCGGCCTCCGGCAGGCCGTGCCCATGCGCTTCCTGGCTCGCGAGCTGCTCACCTTCATCGACGATGTGGTGGACGAGCTGGGCAGCCGCGAGGAGGTGGAATACGTCCATACGATCCTCGCCAACGGCTCCTCCGCCGATCGCCAGCTGGAGGTCTTCCGCAGCACCGGCGACATGAAGGCGGTGGTGGATCATCTGATCCGCGAGACTCGGGAGGGTTGTGACTGACCGCCCCCCGGGCTCCCACTAACGCCTCTTCCCCCCGAACCGCAGCGCGCCGGGCATAGTCCGTCCGGCGTGGCGGGCTGCGACGTGGGCGAAACTCCCCGCTCCTCGGCGGCGTAGTCCTCGCCAGGCCCGGAGGATTTGCTCCGAGAGCCCTGCTGCCGGGAGGTGTTATGAGCTCGACCCAACCATCAAGCCGCCCCAGTGACTTCAAGAGGACCGACTTCAGGATGACCGACTTCAGGACGACCGGCTTCAGGATGATTGGGTCATGAGCGCCGACGGCTGCCTGAAGGGAGGCTGCATCGGCTGCGTCGTCGCGGCAGCGCTTCTCGGCGCCGCGGCGGTGGTGGTGGGGCTGGTGATCTCGTCGGCGGATCCGCCGGAGCCCGAGCCGGTTTCCCGCCGCATGGCTCAGCCCTTGCCCGAAGCTCCCGCCGCTCCCTCCGCCCCCGAAGCCCCGGCATCCATGCCGGCGGAAGCCCCTCCCGGCGCGCCTTCTTCCACCACCGGTTCCTCTCAGGACGGGCCCCAAGCGGTGGAGCTGGGAAGCGCTTCCTGGACCTCGGCTGCCGCCGAAGGCATCGTCCGCGTCAACGTGGACGCGGGCAGCTTGCGCCTCGAGGTCGGTGAGCCGAATCAGGAGATCGAGCTCTTCGCCGACTATGACGAAGCGCGCTTTCGGGTCGAGGAGAGCCTGCACCAGATCGAGGGCGAGCCGTGGCTTTACCGGCTTCGGGTCGATGGCAAAGGTGGGGTTTTCGGCCTGCCTTGGCAGGGCGGCCGGGCGCCGGAGCTGCGGCTGGTGCTGCCCCGAGACCGGGCTCTGGCGCTGGAGATTTCGCTGGGGGCAGGGGAATCGCGGTTCGATCTGGGAGGGCTCTGGCTCACCGATGTGGAGATGGACTTGGGCCCCGGTGACCACTGGGTGAGCGTGCTCGAGCCGTTGGCTGAGCCTCTGCCCCGGCTGGAAGTGGACGCCTCCTGGGGCAGCATCAAGACCTTTTCTCTGGGCAACGCCAGCCCGGTGTACACCAACCTCCGAACCTCCGGCGGCGAGCTGGTGGTAGATCTAGGGGGAGCTTGGCGTGGGGACGGCGAAGTGGATCTGCGCTTTGGCTTCGGTTCCTGCCTCATCGTTCTGCCGGACAACGCTCGTACGGAGGTGTTGCGGGCGAACGTGCAATTTGGCGAGAAGCTGCTGGAAGGCTCGACGCTGGAGGACTCCAGCTTGGCCGAGGATGCGCCGACGGTAGGGCTGAAGGTTTCGGGTACCGCGGGGGAGCTGACGCTCAAACGCTAGGCTTGCAGGCTTTGGATTGGGGCGACCTCCATCGGGGCCGGTCCGTTCAAGGGCGCTCTTCGAGCCGAGGAGGCGCAAAAGAACCCGAGAGGCGAGGAATGGGAAGATCTCCGTTCATGATCCTCCCATCCCTCCGACTCCGGGCGGCGACCGAGGTCTCGAGGGCTGAGAGTGGTCGCCTGCAAAGTTGGCTGGTAGAACAGACAGGGACGCCGAGCGTGTCGAGGAGATTCACCGGTGCTGCCAGGAGCGCCTCGACACGCCGCGTCGACGAGATCGGAACCCAAGCCCTACTGCCGTCCGTTCACCGGCGCGTAGGTACGGTCCCGAAGGAAAGAAAATGACGAGAGCCGCCTTCCCGCGTCCCCTGCGGCTGCCTCCCGGCCTTCCGTCAAAGGCGGCTCCCTCGGAACTGAAGCATTCTCCGCGTCTGCGGCCCGTCACTCTCTCTCCCGCAGAACGCTTCCAGACCTCCGAGTTAGCCTGACCACCATGCCGTGGCTCTCTCGCTCCCTCCCGCCTCAGGCTGTCCCGATCATCGTGAATCGCCTCGCCACCATCGGTGACCTCTCTCCCTCGCACGCTCCGGCGACTCTCAGGGTTACAGGAGTTGCTGGAACCAGTCTTTGCCCCCCGTCCGGAGAAACTTCTGCTGCCGTGGGGTGGTCGGATCGATGGCCCGGGGCGCGGTTCAGGCCTTCGGAGATGTCCTAACAGAGAATTTCTAGGCGCGCTAAGGCCCTTTGAAGCGGTAGTTTGCGGGGCCTGGCCATAAACTAGCCAACCTTTTTTCACAAAAGTGCTGAAAACAAGACCAGAGTGTTGTATAGTTTGTCACGCCTTACAGAGGACCGGTGCTGCAACGACCTCTGGAACAAGGGAATCAGCGAGTTAGCGAGATTTTGATGCTGGAAGACTCCTTGCTCCTACAAGCCCCGGAGCGGTCCCGTTCAGACCGCCACCCGGGGTGAGCGAGGGGCCCTTCGAGGATCAAGGGCTACGGGGGACCGGCTCGGGCCAAACGATTCAATCCTCTTGAGTAAGGAGTAAGAAGACCATGGAAGCAACTGTTACCTCCCAGGACATCGCCCGTATTCGCCGCGATCTGGAGTGCGCCCCTGATATCGAGGAGGCTGCCGAGCTGATGAGCCTCGCCGGCAACGCGACCCGGCTGAAGCTGCTCTATCTGCTGGAGACCCACGGTGAGATCTGCGTCTGCGACCTGGCTGAGATGCTCGGCGTTTCCGTTTCGGCGGTTTCCCAGCACCTGGCCAAGCTGAAGGCTCGGGGCCTGGTGGCTCCCCGCCGGGACGCCCAGACCATCTACTATCGGCTCACCAAGCACGACTTCAACGGCAAGCTCAAGGAGAGCTTCCTGAACGACCTGCACAACTGAGCCTGCGCTAGCAGCCCGATCCGTCTCAACGGTCGGGATCAAAACGCCGATGGAGATCACCCCGATGGGTGCTTTCCGTCGGCGTTTTCGCATTTCGGGCTCCTCCCGCCGCATCTCGTCATGGCTTTCCTCCCGCTGCGAGTTGGGTAAAATGTTCCGGCGTCCGGACACGCCCAAGCATCGGTTAGAGGAGACAGAGATGAGCCACAGCCCCCGCCCAAAATTCACCTTCCTGGGTCATTCCACGGTCCGTTGTGACCTGCCGGATGGCAAGGTCCTGCTGATGGAGCCCTGGGTCGACGGGAACCCTTCCTGTCCCGACGAGCTCAAGAGCTTCGAACGCATCGATGCCATGCTCATCACTCACGCCCACGCGGATCACATGGCCGACGCGGTGGCTCTGGCGAAGAAGTACAAGCCGGAGGCGGTGGTGGCCAACTTCGAGATCTGCGAGTGGCTGGCCGCTCAAGGGGTGGAGAACGTGGCGCCGATGAATATCGGTGGCAATCGCAAGGTGCTGGGCATGCGGGTGTCGATGGTCCGCGCCGATCACTCCAGCGGTCTGGAGGACGGCGGCAAGTACTACGACGGCGGCATCGCCAGCGGCTTTGTGGTCAAGCTCGCCGAGGGCTACACCTTCTACCACGCCGGGGACACGGCGCTATTCTCCGACATGCAGCTCATCGCCGAGCTCTACCGCCCGGAGCTCGCCTTCCTGCCCATCGGCGACGTCTTCACCATGGATCCCCACCAGGCGGCGAAGGCCTGCCGCTTTCTCGGCGTGCGCCATGTGGTGCCTATCCATTGGGGCACCTTCCCGGATCTCACCGGCACTCCGACCCAGTTGAGCAAAGAGTTGCGGGACCTGGGCATCAACTGCGATGTGCTGACCCTGCAGCCCGGAGAGGTCTACTGAGCGGTACGGCGGCGCCCTCCTAGGAGCCCGGGGTGAAGGCTTTCTACTGCGATCACTTCGTGCTCCCCCTGCCTCCCCAACATCGCTTTCCCATGGCCAAGTACCGGCTGCTGCGGGAGCGAGTGGGGGCTCGAGGGGTCGTGGCGGCGGAGCATCTCCGGGTGCCGCCGGCGGCGTCCGACGAAGAGCTGCTGCGGGTTCATGACCCGGAGTACCTGCGGCGGGTGGTGAGGGGCGAGCTGACCCGGGAGCAGGTGCGGCGGATGGGTTTTCCATGGTCGCCGGCGCTGGTGGAGCGTTCCCGGCGTTCCGTCGGCGGCACCTTGGCCGCTGGCCGTTGGGCCCTCGCCGAAGGGGTGGCGGCGAACCTCGCCGGCGGCACCCACCACGCCTTCACCGACCGCGGTGAGGGCTTCTGCGTGTTCAACGACGCGGCGGTGACGGCCCGGGCGATGCAGGCGGAGGGCCGGGTGGAGCGGGTGGCGATCCTCGATTGCGACGTGCACCAGGGCAACGGCACCGCCAGCATCTTCGCCGGCGATGCCTCGGTGCTCACCATCTCGATCCACGGGGAGCGCAACTACCCGTTTCACAAAGAGCACAGCGATGTCGATCTGGCGCTTCCCGACGGCACCGGCGACGGCGACTACCTGGAGATCTTGGATCATGCCCTGGATCGCAGTCTGGCTCCCTTCGATCCCCAGCTGGTGATTTATCTCGCTGGCGCTGACCCATACCATGGCGACCGCCTCGGGCGGCTGGCCCTCAGCCGCCAGGGCCTGCGGGAGCGGGATCGCCGGGTCTTGAGCTTTTGCGCGGATCTTGGCATCCCGATTGCACTAGTTATGGCCGGAGGGTATGCGCGTCCCGTGGAACGAATCGTCGACATCCACACCGCTACTCTCGAGCTAGCGGCGCAGAGCGCCGTGAAACGGCAGTTAGGAACGGAAACCAGTTTCCGATAGACTTGATCGTCCCTGATCGATGACGGTGGAGCCCCAGCGGGTTGCGTGCGCGAGAACTTCCGCCGCCGGACCGCCGACAGCTGCGGTCTCGAATCGTCAGGGTGCTGAATTTGAATCGATATGGAAAGGATGGGTATCGCAATGAAGAAGACGTGGCGAGCTCTAGCGCTTCTCCCCCTGATGGTGCTGCTGAGCGCGGCCGTGGCCCTGGCGGCCGGCGAAGGCCGGATGCTGGGCAAGGTAGTGGACGAGGATGGAGATCCCGTTCGAGACGCGACGGTGACCATCACCTCGCCGGACCTGCCCCAGTACAAGGAAATCACCAGCACCAAGAAGAACGGCACGTTCTCCATGGTCTTCTCCAAGGCGTACCTGCGCTACGTCTACCGCATCGAGAAGGAAGGCTTCCAGACCACCGAGCAGGAGGTGAAGACCAACCTCGGCGGTACCACCCGGCACACCTTCGAGCTCGCCGAGGGCGTGGGCGCCGCGCCGGTGACCGCCAGCGGCGACAAGCCCGCCTCAAAGTCCAACAAGGCCATTTTCTCCTTCAACGCCGGTGTCGAAGCCTACGACGCCAAGGATTACGAGACCGCCAAGACCAAGTTCTTGGAAGCCCTGGAGGCGGATTCCCAGCTCTACCAGGCGCACTCCGCGCTGGCCGACGTTTATCTGGCCACCGGTGAGTACCAGGCCGCCGTGGACTCGGCGGAGCAGGCCATCGTCCAGCAGTCCGGTTTCCTGCCGGCCCACCGCATTCGTTACGAGGCGTACAAAGAGCTGGGCATGGACGACAAGGCCCAGGAGGCTCAGGAGGCCATCGCTGCCCTTGGACAGAACACCGCCGAGGCCAAGCGCATCTTCAACGAGGGCGTGGAGCTCAACAAGTCCGACGACAAAGAGGCTGCTCTCGGCAAGTTCCAGGAAGCCGCCGCCATGGACCAAAACCTGGCGCCGGCGTTCAACGCCATCGCCATCCTGGCGACCAATCTGGAGCGCTGGGAGGAGGCCGCCGAGGCTTCCGAGCGGTTGCTGGTTCTGGAGCCGGGCAACGACAAGGCGCTGCGCATCCGCTACGACGCCTACGTCAACCTTGGCGACGAGGAGAAGATCGGCGATGCGTTGGTGGATCTGGCCCAGGTCGATCCCGAATTCGCCTCCAACAACCTCTACAACCTGGCGGTGGGCCGCTTCAACTCGGGCAACTACGCTGGTGCCATCGAGCTCTTCGAAGAGGCTCTGACGATCAACCCGGAGCACGGCAAGGCCCACTACTATCTCGGCCTGGCCGCCATCAACACCGGCGACAACGCCAAGGCCAAGGAGCACCTGGCGCGCTTCCTGGAGATCGCTCCGGACGATCCGGAGGCGGCCTCCGCTCAGGAGATGATCAAGTACCTGGGCTGATCCCTCAGCTCAGCGCCTGATCAGAGCTTCTGATCTGATCCAACCGGCCGGCTTTCCTTCCGGGAAAGCCGGCCGGTTTCTTATTTGGCGAATCAGAGAAACCGGTGGGCTGGCGCCCACCCTACAGCCGGAGAGCAACGCTTCTTCCGTAGGGTGGGCGCGCCAGCCCACCATCTCGGCAGCAGAAGGCGAGAGAGCCCTGCTCAGGGAACCCGCCGGGTCAGCCACTCCTCGCGGTAGCGTTGCATCTCCGGAGTGTCCGGGAAGGCCTCGCCGGGGCCGTAGGGATAGCCGCTCATGGCGCGGAAGGGGAGGGGCTCGACGCGGTCGCCGGCCCAGGTGTTGCGGTCAGCGTCCTTGTCCCAGCCGTGGCTTTCCAGGAACACCGTGCGGCTCCAGCCTGCCGGCGGTGGCGGCAGCTCGCTGGCGTCGAAGAGGAGCTCGACCTCGTCTCCGGCACCGAGGATGACCGAACGATCATCGGCCTCCGCCAGCAATTCCCGCACGTCGCCGTAGCGGGTATAGCCGCCGCTCATGGGGAGCCAGGGCGAGTCCGCCGTGACCGCGTCGTAATCGAATTCGTGGGGCGCGTTGGGGGCGCGGCGGAAGGGACGGGAAAAGCCTCGGAAGTGCAGGTCGGCCCGCGCCGCCGGTAGCTTCGCCACGACCTTCACCGCCTTCTCGTCGGGGGTCGCCGCGGCGCCGGTGGTCCAGGCGATGCGGTCCCAATGGAGCCACTGACCGGTGACCATGCGCAGGCGTTGGGCTCCCGGCGGCAGCGGCGGCGTGTCGATGATCATGGTCTTGGTCTTGCCCGCGGGGAAGCCCATGGAAGGCATCAGCGTGCGCCACTGGCCGTCCACCTCCACCTCCAACCGTGGCGGCACCGGCGCCGGGCCACCGCGCTGGGCCAGGGCCAGGTTGAGGCTGGCGTCGGCGGGGAAGATCCAGCCGTCCAGGTGCAGGCGCACCGGTGCTGCCGGCGCCTCCCCCAGATCCAGGGTGAAGCTCCAGGGCTCCGCCGCCACGCCCTGGTACCGGCTCGGCGTGTAGCCGTCGGCGTAGACGTGGTCACGGCGCGCCACCTGGTCGCCGACCTCCACGCCGCGGCCGTCCCAAGCGCCGTCCAGGGGACGCAGGTGGCGGCTGGCCATGACCCGATCCGGCACGCTCTCTCCGGGCTGGATGCGCAGGCTGCTGGCCACCTCCACCTCGGTTGGATGATCCACCACCCACAGCCGCAGATAATCGAAGTAGGCGGCCTCCCAAAGCTCCTCTGTGATGCTCATGCGGTAGCGGCCGTCCTCGGCGGCAGCCTCCGGCACCAGCACCAATTCCTGCGGATCGGCGCCGGCCCACACGCCGGGGGCCAGGGGCATGCCGATGGGAGCGCCCCACAGCAGATCGCTGACGAAGCTCATGGACTCGCCGTTCCAGGCGTAGAGGAAGGGGCAGCTACCCTTGAGCAGCTGTTCCTCCACCATCGTCTGATTGCGGCTCAGCTGCAGCCGGTTCTGGGGTACGCCGTTGGTCCACACCACCCGCACCAGGTAACCGCCGCGCAAATCCCCGAGCCCCAGGTGCACCAGGTCGCCGTGGACTTCCCTGAGCTGATAGGCGTTGCCCGAACGCACCTCCACCAGTGCGCCGCGGCCGAAGGCGTTGTTCTTCGAGCTGCCCTTGTCCAACCCCCGCAGCCGCAGGGCGATCCAATTGCGCTGGTCGCCGCCCTGGTTGATCAGCCGGTGCACTCCCGCCGGCCCGGCGGTGAGCAGGTCCTGATCTCCGTCGCCGTCCAGATCCACCGCCAGCAGATCGCTGACCTGGCGCGGAGCGCCCGCCAAGGGCACCGGGACGAGCCCTCCCTGGCCGTCCTGCTGCAGCACCCGCACGCCATCGTCACCGGCCAGGGCCAGGTCGATGCGGCCGTCGTTGTCGGCATCGAAGGCTTCGACGGCGTGGAAGGGCCCCGGCAGGGAGGTCTGCCGGCGTAGCTTGAAGGAGCCGCCCAGGTTGTCCCAAACCTCCAGGGATGCGCCGACGCTCACCACGTCCAGCCGCCCATCGTTGTTGAGGTCGGCGCTGAGGGCCTGGCGGGACGGGGCCGCCGCGGTGAGAGCGGCCTCGCCGGTGCGGTCGGCGAAGGTTCCCTGGCGCAGATTGTCGAGCCAGGTGACTCCGCGGTCGTGGGCCAGCAGCAGGTCCAGGTCCCCGTCCTGGTCGAGGTCGGTGGGCAGGGCGCTGGCGATCTTGCGAGCCGGGTCCAGCTTTGGGAGAGCTTCGGTCCCCACCGGCTGCAGTGGGCCCTGGAGGTCGTTGAAGTAGAGCTCGCCGGGAACCTTCGATCCTCGGATCTGAGAGCCGCCGGCGAGGAAGAGGTCGAGGTCGCCCTCGATGTCGAAATCCAGCGCCACGGCGGCGCCAGCGCCGGCCTGGGCCAGCCCCGTCCCCTCGGTGCCGTCGGTGAAGCCGCCCTGGCCATCCCCCCGCAGCACTTTGCCGGCGGTGGCAGAGAAGACCAACAGGTCGAGGGCGCCGTCGTTGTCCAGGTCGGTGCACAGCAGGGTCTCGGCTCCCGCTGGCGCCGGCAGCCGCACCGGCGGCGGGGCGGCGCCCTCGGCACCGCTCCTGCGCAGCTCTACCGCTGTCTCTGCCGCTTCCTCGCCGGGGAGGATCCAGGCCAGATCCTGGGTCCCGTCGCCGTCCACGTCACAGGCCACCGGGGCCCTTGCCGCTCCGTCGGTCCATTCTTCGCCGCTGAAACGAATCTTCCCCGGCGCTCCAAAGTCGCCGCGGTCGGTGCTGCCGGTGAATCTGGTCACCGGGATACCCTGGATGCCCGTCACCAGCTCCCGCAGGCTTTCGCGGTACATGGCGCTGACCTTGAGGACGTTCTCCAGCCGCAATGCCGGCACCCGGGCGGCTGCCACGGTCTCGCCCTTCAGCGCTTCCATCACCTTCTCCATGGCAGTCTCGGCGATGGGCGGGGTCTGCCACAGCAGCTCGCGGATGCGCAGAAAGGCACCAGTGGCCGCTGCGCGGTCGCCCTCGGCGATGGCCTGCTGACCGCTGGCCAGCAGCACCACCACATTCTCCGGCCGCAGCCGTACCAGCCGCTCCAAAGCCCAGGCCTTGGAGTCCTTGGCGGCCTCTGTTTCCACCGTCACCGCCTGGCGGTAGAGGGCGTAGAGAATCTCTGGATTCTCCGGTGCCGCCTCCGCCGCCTGGCGGTAGGTCGTCAGCGCTTCCTCCGCTCGCCCCGCCCATTGCAGCACGTCCCCCCGCACCGCCAGCAGATCACCGCGCCCGGGCCCCTTCTCCAGCGCCTGGTCGATGGCCTCCAATGCCTCCTCCGAGCGCTGCTGGCGCAGCAGAGAAATGGCCAGGTTGGCGTAGCCCAGGGGATCTTCCGGCAAAGCCTTGATCAGCGCGCGGTAGCTCTTCTCGGCCTTCTCCGGGGACTCATTCTCCAGCTGGGCGAAGCCCACATTCTGCAAGCTCACCGCCTCCTCCGGAATCTTCGAGGTGGCGAGAGCGGGGAGTTGGGCGGCGCAGGCCAGCAGGGCGGCGGCGGTGAGGATTTTTCTCATGCAGCGCATTCTACGATCTCTGAGGAAGAGTGTCCGAGGATACTGGAGCGGGGCAGCGTCCTGGTTTGAATCCAGCTCAGGCCTCGGCACTGCTAGCCACCGCAGGCGGTCGAGCTGAAGCGGCGCGCGGAAAACTCGCGTTGCTCAAACAGTTCCGCGCGTTTTCCCGCTTCAGCTCGTGCCTGCGGCGGGTGCCTCGGGGTCTTCCCAGGATTCAAACCAGGACGCTACCCATTGCGAGTCCTGGGACCGGGCTCGCAACGATACAATCAAGCTTCCATGACCAACGCCAATGATTCCACCTCGTCGCCCCGTCGCCTGTACCTCATCGACGGCTACTCCAACATCTTCCGGGCGTTCTACGCCATCCGCCATCTCACCAACTCCCGGGGGGAGCCCACCAACGCCGTCTTCGGCTTCCTGCAGATCCTCCGCAAGCTGCTGCGGGAGGAAGCCCCGGAGCTGGTGGGCGTGGCGCTGGATGTCTCCCGGAAGACGGTGCGCACTGAGAAATACGAGGACTACAAAGCCCACCGCGCCCCCATGCCGGAAGATCTGCGTCCGCAGATCCCGTGGATCCGCAAGGTGCTGGAGGCCTACCGCATCCCGATGCTGGAGATGCCCAACTACGAGGCCGACGACGTCCTGGGAACCCTCGCCGCCAAAGCCTCCGCCGAAGGCTACGACGTGGTGCTGGTCTCCGCTGACAAGGACCTCATGCAGTTGGTGACCGCCAAGGTCTCCCTCTTCCACACCGGCCGCACCAAGGTCTACGATCCGGCGCTGGTAGAGGAGGACTTCGGCGTGCCGCCGGCGCAGGTCGCCGATGTGTTGGCCCTCATGGGGGACACCAGCGACAATGTCCCCGGGGTTCCGGGCATCGGTCAGAAAGGTGCCGTCAAGCTGGTGCAGGAGTATGGCTCCGTCGAGACCCTCCTCGAGCGCGCCGAGGAGATCAAGCGCAAGAGCTACCGCGAAGGCCTCCAGGAGCACCGCGCCCAGGCCGAGCTGTCCAAAGAGCTGGTGACCATCCACTGCGACCTGGACATCGCCTTCGACCCCGACGATCTGCACCGTGACCCGCCGGACAACGCCGCCCTGCGGGAGATCTTCGCCGAGCTCGAGTTCCACTCCCTGGTGGAAGAGCTGGACGCCGCCGCCGAGCAGGATCGGGAGCTCGAAGCCGCCCGGGAGATCACCACTCCCAAGGCCTGGGCCGAAGCCGTCGCGGCGCTGCGCAAGGCTTCACCCAACGAGCTCTATCTGGCGCCGGTGGGGGCCGAGTCGCTGCTGGGTCTGGTGGTGGGAGCCGCTGCGGATGTCGAGGTCGAAGGCGGCCTGTCGGTTGGCGTTCTGGTGGACCTTCGCCGTCCCGAGCTCCGGGAGGCCGTCCTCGCAACCCTCGGTGAGTGGTTTGGGGACGAGGAACTGCGCCTGGTGGGCCACGACCTCAAAGAAGTTCTCCATCTGGTGCCCAATGACGGTTTCATTGGAGGGGGCCACTGCCGCGCCCAGCTCTTCGACCTCATGCTCGCCTCCTACGTCCTGCGTCCGGCGCTCAAGAGCCACGGCCTCGACGAGATCTGCCTCGAGCGCCTGCACCGTACCCTGCCCAGCCTGGAGGATGCCGGCTGGCAGAAGAAGCAGCCGCCGGAGCCCGGCCACCAAGGCCTTACCCTCCTCGGCGGCGAGCGTCTCGACGCCCTGCGCCGGTTGGCGCCCCAGCTGCGCCAGGAGCTCGAAGAGGCTCCCGCCCTGGCGGCGGTCTACGGCGACATCGAAGCGCCGCTGGTGCCGGTGCTGGTCTCCATGGAGGAGGCCGGCGTGCTCCTCGACCAGGATTTTCTGGCGGAGATGTCGGCGGAGCTGGGCAAAGAGATCGACGCTCTAGAGGGGGAGATCTATCGGCTGGCGGGGGAGGAATTCAACGTCAATTCGCCCCAGCAGCTGGGGGTGATCCTGTTCGAGAAGCTCGAATACCCGGTGCTCCGCCGCACCCGCAAGACCAAGTCCTATTCCACCGGCGCCGAGGTCCTCGAAGAGCTCGCCGCCCGCGGCTACCCGCTGCCCGCAGAGATCCTGCGCTACCGGGAGCTGGCCAAGCTCAAGAGCACCTACGTCGACGCCCTGCCCACCCTGGTGGCGGAGGACGGCCGCATTCACACCCATTTCAACCAGGCCGTGGCCGCCACCGGCCGCCTGTCCTCCGCCAACCCCAATCTGCAGAACATCCCGGTGCGCACCGAGCTCGGCCAGCGCATCCGCAAGGCCTTCGTGGCACCCCCAGGCTACCGCCTGCTGTGCGCCGACTACAGCCAGGTGGAGCTACGAGTCCTCGCCCACATCGCCCAGGAAGAAGCCATGCTTGCCGCCTTCCGCGCCGGCGAAGACATCCACCGCGCCACTGCCGCCGCGGTCTTCGAGATCGACCCCGGCATGGTCGCCGACGAGCAACGCCGCGCCGCCAAGACCATCAACTTCGGCATCCTCTACGGCATGAGTGCCTTCGGCCTGGCCCGCAACCTGGGCATCCCCAAGGCCCAGGCGGCCCAATTCATCGACGCCTACATGGAGCGCTACGGCGGCGTCAAAGCCTACGTCGACGAGACTCTGGCGACGGCTCAGGACGAGGGCAAAGTGGAAACCCTCTACGGCCGCGCTCGCTGGCTGCCGGAGATCCACGCCAAGAACCGCGCGGTGCGCGAGAACGCCCAACGCATGGCCATCAACGCCCGCATCCAAGGCACCGCTGCCGACATCATGAAGCTAGCCCTCATCCGCATCCACCACCGCCTGGCCGAAGAATCCCTCGCCTCCCGCCTTCTGCTGACGGTCCACGACGAGGTCATCCTCGAAGTCCCGGAAGCCGAGGTCGATCCCGTCTCCAAGCTGGTGCAGGAAGAAATGGAAGGCGTCTGCACCCTCGACGCCCCGCTGGTGGCGGAGGTGGGGGTGGGGGAGAGTTGGTATGAGGCGAAGTAGCTCACTCTGAGATCTAAGACGGGGTTTCTACCCTTCGCGGCTCGGTGGTTGGAGGGTTTCAGAAGAAATAGCTGGAGAACGTCCTCAGGAGGGCTTCGGCGGGAACGGAGTTCTCATGAAGGCTCTGACTGCTCGCCGCTCTTTCTCTCTCTTCCAAAGTCTCTTGGCCTGGGTGCTGTTCGGGTGTCTCTTGACCCCATGCCCACCCGCTTTGGCCCAAACCTCCGGCGCCTGCACCGGCAGCCTCGACTGGATCCTCGGTACCAATCAGGACGACCAGAGCGCTAATTGCAGCGGCTTCCGCTGCTACCCGCCGGTGGCCTCCGAGCCGGTGTTCGAGCCTGCCTTCGGCTGCAACCCCGCCCTCGGCCCCTGCTCCATCACGGCCACCGTCGAACTCAGCTTCCCCGGAAACCACCAAAACGAACCGACCGACATCGGTTTCAACTACACCTTCGCCACCGTCGAGGTCCGCGACTCCTCGGATAGCCTGCTGGGAGTCTGCGGCCACGCCGGCCAGGTGATTCTGGAGGATACGGGCACCGTCCAATGGGGCTTCACCGGCGCCTGCGGCGACACCGATGTGGCCTTCCAAGTCCAAGCCCGCAGCTGCCCCTGTCAGGGACCGTTCTGCCCGCTGTGCCAGCACGTGACCACGGTCACGGCCGACCTCAACGACTCCAATTTCTGCCCCGAGCCGCCCAAAGAGGACTGCCCCGGCGCCAACGCGTACAGCTGCACCAATTGCCTCGGCGTCGGGGGTGGAGGAGCACCTCCCGGCGGCGGCGGTGGGGGCTACGACGGCAAGGGCGAGACCGGCCCCGGTGCCCGCCTCGCCTACAAAGCCGGTGGTGCGGGACATCCCGGCTGGCCCGGCACCGCCGGCTGGCTACCCACCCTGGGGCGCTACTGGTCCCACGACTACGCCCAACGCATCGTCCCCGACCCGGATGCTGTTCCTTCAGATGGGCACGTCTGGCTGATCACCGACCGCGTCACCTTCCGGGAGTTCTCCAACCTCTCCGGCGGCGTCTATCAGACCACCTCACCCACCGACGAATACCGCACCCTGCGCAAGGTCGGCGCCGGCTGGGAACTCACCGACCTCGACGGCACGGTGATGGCCTTCGACGCCGCCGGGAAGTGGACCTCTACCACCGACCGCTTTGGCAACCCGAAGACCGGCTTCTACAACGCCCTCGATCAGCTGGAGCGCGTCACTTTTGCCGACCAGCGCGAGGAGCTCTTCACCTACGACGCCGTCACCGGAAAGCTCGACACCCTCACCGAGGTCGGCGTCGGCGGCTCGCCAGCCCGCACGTGGACCTACACCTGGGACGGCGACGACCTGGAGCGCATCGATCTGCCTGACGGCCGGGCCTACGAATTCTTCTACGAAGATCTGCTCCTACCCGGCTACCTGACCCGCGTGGAGCTGGTCGGAACGATGGGCGGTCGGGAAGTAGATGTCGCTTGGGAGTACGACACCACCGGCAACGTGCTGGCCATCTGGCGTGGGGACGCTTCGAAGATCGGCCCCGATGCGGTGAACCTCTGGGAGCTGTCCTTCGACGACCCGGCGTTGCCGGTGGAAACGACGGTTCTCGATCCTCTCGGGGCTACTAGCACCTACACTTTCGGCCGCGATGAGGGCAGCCGCAAGGCCCGATTGGAAGAGCTTTCCGGCAGCTGCCCGGCTTGTGGCATGACTCCCAACTCCAACATGGACTACGACGACCCGGACCACCCCCTCCGACCCACCCGGGAAACCAACGCCCAAGGCGTGCACACCGACTTCACCTACGGCGACTTGGGTCAGGTGCTGACCCGCACTGAGGCCTCCGGAAAGGCTGTCGAACGCACCACGAGCTGGACCTACCACTCCACCTACCCAGCGCTGGTCACAGAGATCGAGCAGCCGTCGGTGGCCGGTGGCGCCTCGGTGCGCACCACGACGATGGGCTACAACAGCGAGGGAGCTTTGGAGGAGCGGCGCATCGAGGGGGCGGAGGCTCCCGGCGGGGCTTTCAGCTACTCGACCTTCTACACGCCGACGGACGAGGGATTGCCGGAGGTCGTCGATCCTCCCGGCTACGGCACGGACGACCTGACGACGACCGTCTACGACTCCACTCGCGGCTCCCTGCTCGCCGAGTCGCGCACCGACCCGCTCATCGGTACCACCACCTTCGCCTACGACGGCTACAATCGTCGCACCGGTGTCACTGACCCCAACGGTGTGACCACCACGACGATGTACGACGCCGCCGACCGAGTCACCTTCCTGATTCAAGAGGGAGCGACGCCGGCGGAGGATCTGGTCACCGAGCACCGCTACGACGAATTCGGCCGGCTGTTCCAGACGGTGCTGCCGGAGGGCAACGTCATCGAGTACGGATACGACGCCGCGGGGAGGCTGGTCTGGGTCGAGCGCAAACCTAACGACCAACCGACCAGCCACGGCGAGCGCACCGTCTACACCCTCGACGCCGCCGGCAACCGCACCCGCGAGGAGCAGCAGCGCTGGGACGGAGCCGGTTGGGTCACTGAATCCTTCACAGACTACACCTGGGCCAACCGCTGCCAGATGAAGTCAGTGGATCACGCCGACGGCAGCCAGACCGAGTACGCGTACGATTGCGAAGGCAACCTGGAGAAGGTTTGGGACGCCAACCATCCTTCGACCACCCAGCAGAGCGGCCAGACGGAGATCCCGACGACGATGTACTCCTACGACGCGCTGGACCGACTG